>DASURJ010000748.1:0-2972 GCA_036280115.1 Gemmatimonadaceae bacterium | reverse complement strand
TGTTCTCCGCCTGGCAGCACTTCGAGCTCCTGCGCCACGGGTATCAGCTCGAACAGATGCAGCGCGAGCGGGCAGTTGAAGAAGAAGTGAACCGGCACCTGAGGCTGGAGCTCGAGACCCTGCGTGCCCCTCAACGGATCGAGAAGCTCGCGACGGAGCGGCTCGGCATGGTGGCGCCGGGTCCGGAAGAAGCGGTGATTCTCGAGCGGGTGCTGCCCTCCGACGCCCCGGACAAGTCCCTGGTCGCAGCGCGATAGCGAGGGAGACGTGGCCGAACAGCCCTTCAACTGGCGTCCGACCCTGCGGCGCCGCGTCCTCGTGGCCGGCGCTATTCTCGCCCTCTGGACGATCGGCATCGAAGCGCGCCTCGTCTACCTCCAAATCGTCGCTCACGACGATCTGGCGGCCCGCGCCGAGCGCCAGCAGCTCCGCACGCTGGAAGTGCCGGCGAAGCGCGGCGAGATCTACGACCGTGAAGGGCGGATGCTCGCCTACAGTGTCGATGCGGACACGGTCTATGCCGTGCCCGTCGAGATTTCGGACGTCAAGAAAACCGCCGCTGCGTTGTGCAGCGCCCTCGAAGATTGCGATGCGCGCGAGCGCAAAGCCCTGGAAGAGCGCCTGGGCCGCCAGCGCGCGTTCGTCTACGTCAAGCGCCGTATCACCCCAGCCGAGGCGCGAGCGGTTGCCGCGCTCAATCTCGAAGGCATCGGGTTTATGCGCGAGAGCCGGCGGTTTTATCCAAACCGCGAGCTTGCCGCGCACCTGCTCGGCTACGTCGGCACGGACAACGTCGGGCTCGCCGGAATCGAGGCGGCCTACGACAAGGTCATCCGCGGCCGCGAGGGCAAGGTCCTGGTGCAGACCGACGCCCGCCGCCGCGCCTTCAGCCGGCTCGAGCGCACGCCCACGAGCGGCGGCTCGCTCGAGCTCACGATCGACGAACAGCTGCAGTACATCGTGGAACGCGAGTTGCTTATCGGCGTCAGAGAGACCAATGCCGACGCTGGAACAGCAGTGATGCTGGACGCGCGCACTGGCGAGATTCTCGCCATGGCGAATTGGCCCACCTTCAACCCGAACGACTACAACGACTACGACGAGCTCGCGCGGCGCAACCGCGCGGTGCAGGACATCTACGAGCCCGGGTCGACCTTCAAGGTCGTGACGATGTCGGCGGCGCTCGAGGAGCACTTGATCCCGGTCAACGCGATCATCGACACCAGCCCGGGGTCGATTCGCTTCGGTTCACGCGTCATCGACGAATACGCCGGCCACAACTACGGTCCGCTTTCCTTCACCGACGTCATCGTCAAGTCGAGCAACGTCGGCGCGATCAAGATCGGTTTGAAGGTCGGTGCGGAACGGTTGGGCGTATACATCAACCGCTTCGGGTTCGGCAGGCCCATCTCTCCCGACTTCCCCGGTGAGAGCCCCGGCATTGTCTGGAACCCGGCAAAGCTGAACGACAGCGCGCTGGCCTCCGTGTCCATGGGATATCAGGTTGGCGTCACGCCGTTGCAGGTCGCGGCCGCAGTCAACTCGATCGCAAACGGGGGCACCTGGATCGAGCCGCGCGTCGTGCGCGCCATCGTCAACGACGGCGTTCGGACGAAAGTAGAGCCGACAACGGTCCGGCGCGCCGTGAGCCCGGAGACCGTCGCGAAGGTGCTGCCGATCATGGAGGCCGTGGTCCACTCGGACTACGGCACCGGAAAGGCTGCGCAAATTCCGGGTTACACGGTTGCCGGCAAGACCGGTACGGCGGACAAGCTCGTCAACGGGCGCTACTCGCCGACGCAACAGAACGTCTCGTTTGTCGGATTCGTACCGTCGCGCGACCCGGCCTTTACCCTCATTGTCATGCTCGACTCGCCGCGGAACGGCCGCGCCGCCGGCGGCCGCATGGCGGCGCCGGTGTTCCGGAGAATTGCGGAAGCGGCGCTGCGTTACCTGGGGGTTCCGCCGAACATCAATCCGCAGCCCCCCGTGGTGGTTGCGCGCCGCGACGCAAACCCGATCACGCCGGCCGCCGCGACGATGAGCAAGCCGACGATTATCCCGCTGGCTCACGCGTCGTCCGAGTATTCGCTGTTTCCGGATCTGCGCGGTCTGAGCGCCCGCGATGCGCTTCGAACGCTGGCGCAGCTCGGTGTCACGGTCGAGCTCGAGGGTACCGGCGTGGTGATCGAACAGACACCGCCGCCAGGAGCGCCCCTCGAGCGCGGGATGCACGCGACGCTCGTGCTCGAACGCAGCGTCCCTCGACACGCCGAGGGCGAGAAAGTACAGCCGTGACGCTTGGCGATGTGGTCCTCTGCCTGCGTCCGATAGGAGCCGACCCCGCGAGCCTCGGTACAGCGCGTCCCGATTCGCCCGTGTCGGCGATTGTCTACGACTCGCGGCGGGCGATTAACGGTTCGGTCTTCGTGGCGCTTCGCGGGCTGAAGGCTGACGGCACACAGTTCGTCGGCCAGGCGACAGAACGCGGTGCAGTGGCCGTCGTTGCCGAAAGCGAGCCGCCGCCGGACGTGCGCACGCCGTGGATCGTCGTAAGCGACGCGCGGCTGGCGCTGGCACTGCTCGCCGATCGCTTCTACGAGCATCCGAGCCGGCCCCTGCGCGTGGTCGGCGTCACTGGAACGAACGGCAAGACCACGACCGCGTACCTCCTTGCGTCGATTCTCGACGCCGCCGGGTTCAAAGCCGGTCTGCTCGGGACCGTCACCTACCGGGTTGGCGACGAAGAGCGCGAAGCCTCGCGCACGACGCCGGAAGCGCCCGACGTGCAGCAGCTCCTGCGCGAGATGATAGATCGAGGGAACCGCGCCGCTGTGATGGAGGTCTCGTCCCACGCGCTTGCTCTCAAGCGGGTGGACGGCATGCGCTTCGCCGCTGGCGTCTTCACCAATCTCACGCGCGACCACCTCGACTTTCACGAGGACATGGAAACCTACTTCGCCGCGAAGCGG
>DASURJ010000747.1:0-2339 GCA_036280115.1 Gemmatimonadaceae bacterium | reverse complement strand
CGAGCTGCGCGCGGTAGAAATACACGGGGCGCAGGTTGCCCGTCGCGTAGCGCGTGGCCTGGTCTCCGAAGTGCGGCGACTTCGGATCGCCGCTCTCTCCTCCCGCGGTCACGGCACGCGCCCGAACGCTGTCACGTCCGAACTCCACCACGGCGACGAAGCTGTTGCCGCTCGTTCCGTACATGCGCTTCGTGCCCGGATACGTGCGCGCGCCGAACGACGCGAGCGATCCCCACTGCGACGAGGTGAAGCCGACGGGGATGCTGGGCTTCGCGTCGTCGAATTTCTGGACGATGTCACTCGTGAGGCGCTGGTACCGATTGATCTCCCCCCACGGCGTCTTCCAGGTGCCGAAGTCGGCGGTCAGGCGATCCGACGCGACCATGAGCGCCTGCAACCGCTGCGAATCGGGGACCTTCTTCGCGATGTAGTCGAAGAGCGGCATGTCCTCGCGACCGGCGTCGGTACGCGACCGGCGCACCATCTCCTGCCCCCAGTACACCGCGAGCGACGTCGGCACCGAGCCGACCGACCAACGATAGTCCCACTTGCGGAGCGTGTCGATCTGCTCGGCGATCTTCGTGCGCGCCAGGCTCTTCGGAGGGAGGCGGTCGAAGGACGCGACCAGCGAGGGTACGAGCTGCGCGAACGCGGTGAGATAGCTGTCGAACGCGGCGTCGATCAGTCTCTGCAGGTCGAAATCCTTCCGCGCCTGGAGCACCATCATCGCGTGGATGCCGCGCGCGTTCTCCCCCGCCTCGTCCATGTATCGCGGAAAGTCCTTCCGCTTCGGGCTGTAGTCGCCGGCGGCGGAGTACGGCCAGTTGTTCGTGTTCTGGATCCAGCCGGTCGCGGGATTCAGGAGGTGCGGGCTGTCCTCGACGTCGTGCAGCCCGTGCCAGTCGGTGTCGGGATCGCTGCCGTCCACCGGCTTCGAGTAGTCGAATCGATCGTCGCGCTTCGGGATGAATTGCGGGTGGAAGTAGGCGATGTTGCCGTCGGCATCGGCGTAGATCGTGTTGTTCGACGAGTTCGCGTGGAACTCCATCGCCTTGCGGAACTCGGCGAGGTTGCGCGCCTTCGTGCGGAGATACGATTGGCTGAGCGCCGGCACGGGCGTGTTCATGAGGGCCATCGCGATCCACTTGCCGCCCTCGGCGCGTACGATCGGGCCGTGGTGCGTGCGGTACACGGTGAACTCACGCGTCGCCATCCCGTTCGCCGTGCGATAGGGGACGGTGATCCGACTCGTCATCACCGGGCGTTCCTCCTCGCCGTACCGATAGAAGAGCCGACCGTCGTTCCGGACGATGGTCTCCGCGAACTCGTCGACGACGTCGACGCCGCTCGACGTGTGCATCCAGCCCAGTCGATCGTTGAAGCCCTGGTAGACGAAGAACTGCCCCCACGTGCTCGCGCCGTAGGCGTTCAGCCCCTCGTCGCTCGTGACCTGCGCCTCGGAGCGGAAGAAGAACGACGTGTGCGGATTGATGAGGAGGAGCGCGCGGCCGTTGGCGGAGTTCGACGGCGCGATGGCGAAGCCGTTGGAGCCGGAGGGCTCCTTCTCGAAGTCGCTCTCCTCGGCGGGGGCGCTCGAGCTGGTGGCGGCGCCGCCGCCGCGGCCATAGAACGCCTCGAGATCGCGCAGCGACACGCGCTCGATGTCGCCGCCGATGCTCCCCTCGCTGAAGCTGAGCGCCATCCACGGCTCGAAGCGCGTGATGACGCGAGGCTTCACCCGCGGATGCGTGTACAGATAGTAGTTCAGCCCGTCCGCCCATGCGGTCATGAGCGATTGGAGCCACGCGGGACTCTTCGTGTAGAGCGCCTTCAGCGTGTCGGGGTCGATGAAGAGCTTCATGCGCAGATCCTGCCAGATCGCGCGCTCGCCCTCCGCCTCGGCGAGACGTCCCATCGCGTTGATGTAGTTCGTCTCGACGCGATTGAAGTCGTCCTCGGCCTGGGCGTAGATCATCCCGAAGACGGCGTCGGCGTCGGTCGTTCCGTGCACGTGGGCGATTCCCCAGTCGTCGCGAACGATCGTGACGTTCTGGGCCTGCTGCTGCCAGCGAGCCACCTCGGCGCTCTGTGCGTCCGCCGGAAGTGGCGCGGCGACGATGAGCGCGGCGCAGAGCAGGGACGAGGGGAGAAGGAGCTTCTTCATCTCGATGTGGTCGGATGGGGGGACTTCGTTCCGATGTCTCAACCTATTCCCGCGCGGTACGGGACGACACCGCCCAACCCCCAAACGTGAGGCGGGCGCGGATCGTTGGACCCGCGCCCGCCGTGCCGTGCTGCCCTCGATCAGGAGCCGCTCACGGGATCCGCGGCAGGGAGCC
>DASURJ010000746.1:0-3218 GCA_036280115.1 Gemmatimonadaceae bacterium | reverse complement strand
AGGAGAATCACCCCACACGCCGTGCGGAGCTGACGAGGCGAGAGGAGGAGAACGACGGCGGGCCAGATCAGGTAGAACTGCTCCTCGACAGCAAGGGACCAGAAGTGCCCGAGGATCCCGGTCTGTTCCCACCGTCCAGTGACGGCGAGGAACACGTTACTCGTGTAGGTCCAGAACCACCCCTGCTGATCGACGATGTCCGTGAACCAGCGCCGGTCTCGCGTGGCGGCGACGAGCGGCGTGATGACGAAGACGCCGACGAGGATCGCGTAATAGAGCGGGAAGATCCGCAGCGTCCGCCGGACGTAGAAATGTCGGAAGTACTTCGGCCCGCCCCTGGTATCGAGCAGGATGCCGGTGATGAGAAAGCCGGACAGCACGAAGAACAGATCCACGCCGATCCAGCCGGCACGAGCGACCTCGATCAGGCCGCGCTCCATGTAGGAGGGTGAGGAGAAATCCCACGCGACGTGACAGACGAGGACCAACGCGACTGCCAGGCCACGCACGCCATCCAGCGCGGGGACGTGTCCACTCCACGCGTCCGTGCGTGTCGCCATTGCACGCTGTCAGGGTCGTCAGCCGGGTGCGACCGAGGCCGCCTGCCTCAGCCATTCGTTGCGAGCCCAACAAACTGCCGCAACGGGTCGGCGTCAGGCGGGCAACAAGCGTGCCGGTGTTCGAGGTCACCGAACAGTCGTACAGTACCACCGACCGCCGAGCATGCACGTAGCCGACTCGGCGGGTCTCACTCGACGGAATCAGCGCGCGAGCGGGTCCGGACGAAGCTGGAATTTCATGACCTTGCTCGTCGTCCCCTTACCACCCTCCATATGGAATGGGGCCCGCGTGCTGATCGTCGCCCACAAACCCTTTCCTTTCCACCCGGCGTTCGGGTCGTCGATGCGGCCGTCGAGCCATTTCGTGTAGAATCCCATCGGGTACGGAACGCGAAGTGTCACCCACTTCCCGTCCTTGAGCGCGAGCAGCCCCTCGTTCGCGTTCCCGGTGTTGATCGGGATGTTCTTGCCGAGGCCGAACGTGTCGAACTGGTCGACCCACGTGTAATAGCTCGCCTCGACGCTTCCCGGGTCCGTCACACCCTTGAACTGTGGCCCGGGCTCCTGATAGAGCGTCCATCCTTCGGGGCAGTGCTGTCCGGTCGCGTTAGGTCCGTTGAGCGGGCCGGTGCACTTGCGTCGGTCGAAGCTCGCGAGATGTCCGCTCGCCAACGCGACCCACATGACCCCGTTCCGGTCGACGTCACCACCACGGGGTGAGAATCCCTGGACCCGCGCCTTCGGGTTATTGAACGGCGGCTCGTAATACTCCGCGAGCGCTGTCGCGGGCGGGTTGGCACCTGGTACGAGCCGAACGATGCCGCCCGGGAAGCCGAGCGCGGTCCCCCAGATGGAGCCGTCGGGCGCCGGCGCGACCGAGTAGAAGCCCGCCGCGAGCCGCTTGTCCTTCGTGGGATCGACAGGCTGGTTCGGTTCGACGTACTCGTCGCGCTTCCCGTTGCCGTTCGTGTCGAGGATGAGTGCGGTCCACCCCTGCGACTTCATCTCATCGCCCGTCTCGTCGAACATCTTCGTGTTGAGCCACCCCACAGCCTGCCCGCCGCCGCTCGTCCACAGCGTGTTGTTCGCGTCCTCGGCGAACATGAGGTGGTGCGTGCCGAAGCACGTGCTGATGTGTGTGAGCTTCTCGCCTTTCGGGTCCCACACCGCGAGGTGACGACCCGACCGGTTGAGCGGGAAGAGCTTGGCGGACGGATGATCGGAGCCGGCTTTGCACCAGTCGGGGTTATCGGGCCCGCGTACCGCCGACGTGATCCAGACGCGCCCGCGCTCGTCGAGCATCGGGTTGTGCACGTTGTTCTTGCTCGTCCAGATCGGCTCGTCGCCCCAGTACGGCGACGGTGCGAGCATCCGCGGGGGCGACGCGACCGGGGTGTTGGAGTCGCGAACCGTGAGCGGGACGCGGATGGAATCGTGGCGCACCGGGTCGAGCACCGGCAGGTAGTCCGCGCTCGCCTCGAGCGCGCCGTAGAGCTTCCCGTTCGCGTTGACCGTCGGATTGCGGCGGTCGGTGGAGACGACGTCGTGCAGGTATGCCTTGGGGTCGGCCCAGTCCCACTGCGTGATGACGACGTTGCGCTCGATGCCCTGCGGGCGTGGCGGGGCAGGGGGCACCTCGCCCTTGGCGATCCGGTCGGTCCAGTCGGCGAACATGGTGAGCAGCCGTTGGCGCCCGAGCTGGTCGAGCGAGCCGCTCATGCCCGCGCCGGCCTGTCCCGAATTCACGCGACGGTCCCACGCCGCGACGGAGTTGGAGAACTTGCCTAACGACGGCGGGAACTGCCGCGTGCCGATCGTGCCGAGCTGATGGCATGCGGTGCAGTTCCCCGACTTGAGCTGCCGGACGAGCTGCGCCTGGTGTCTGAGATTCGGCGAGAGTCCGTTGCCCTCGGCGCCGGTTCCAGGGAACTCGGTTTCCGCGGGAATGCGCATGAGCGAGTACCAGTACCCCGCCGGGTAATACTGCGCTGCCTCCTGCGCATTCGGGGCCGCGACGGCTCGGAGGTTCAACGTGGTGCCAGGCGTCGCGCGCCGCTTCGGCGAATCGACGAGCCCGTAGCCTCGCACCCAAACGCTGTAGCTCGCCTTTGGCAGCTCGGGGATGACGTAGCGTCCACGGTCGTCGGTCACGACGATCTTCGCGAACCTCGTCGGTAGATCCGACGTCTCGGCAATGACCCAGACCCCGGCCTCGGGGCCCCGCGGGCCGGAGACCGTGCCGGCGATATCGTTCTCGGCCGCTCGCACCGCCCCGGGCTGGGCGGGCGTGCGGAACGACGCGGTTGCGAGGAGCGCGGGCGCGGCAACCGCACCCAGGCGAAGGATCGACGTCAGTCTCATGGGGACCGTCCCGTTGGCGAGTGCGCGGTTGATGTTGCGCTACCGAGACCTGCGAGCGCAATCGCCGGTCACCGGGGAGTCGCTCGCTACCGTTTCTTCGATGGGGCTGCCTGCGGCCCAGCGCGCTTCAGCTCCTCGCGGAGCTTCCCCACCGGCTCGTCGAGTGCTGGATCACGCGCCGCGATCGCAAGCAACTCCTCGGCCCGCGCGAAATTTCCCGCACGCGCATTGAGGTTGGCGCCATTGAATGCCGCCGCATGGTAGCGGCTGCGCTTGTCCACGCTGTCGGCCACGAGC
>DASURJ010000745.1:0-4152 GCA_036280115.1 Gemmatimonadaceae bacterium | reverse complement strand
ATCGAAGGCGGTCGTATCGCGTGGGCGCGCGGCTTCGGCGTGAAGGAGGCGGGCACCGGCGACTCCGTCACGCCCACGACACGCTTTCAGGCCGCGTCGATCAGCAAGCCGGTTGCGGCGACCGCAATGCTGCGCCTCGTCGAGCGCGGCACGCTCGACCTGGACGTGGACGTCAATCAGTACCTGAAATCGTGGCAGGTGCCGCAAAACCGCTTCACCGCGACGGAGAAGGTGACGCTCCGACGCCTGGTGAGCCACTCGGCCGGCCTCACGGTTCATGGGTTTCCCGGATACAGGACGACCGCCCCGATGCCGACCGTCGTGCAGATCCTCGACGGAGTGAAGCCCGCGAACACGGCGCCCGTGCGCGTCGACACGACGCCGGGCGCAATCGAGCGATACTCCGGCGGCGGAACGACGGTGATGCAGCAGCTGCTGGTGGACGTGACCGGCACGCCGTTCCCGCAACTCATGCAGGAGCTCGTGCTCGGCCCCGCCGGGATGACGAACAGTACCTACGAGCAGCCGCTTCCCGAGGCGCGCGCCGGGGACGCGGCTCGCGCACACGACGGCAAGGCAGTCGTCGTTCCCGGCGGATGGCACGTCTACCCGGAGATGGCGGCTGCCGGCCTTTGGACGACGCCGACGGACCTCGCGAAATGGGCGCTCGCCATCGCGGACGCCCGGGCGGGCCGCTCGACGTCACTGCTGTCGCAAGCGACCGTCACGCAGATGTTGACCCCACAGAAGGGCGAGGTGGGACTCGGCCCCTTCGTCGGCGGGAGCGGTCGCACGTTCCGCTTCGGCCACGGCGGCGCGAACAACGGATTCCACTCGGAGCTCGTGTTCTACCCCGAGCTCGGAGTCGGCGCGGCCGTCATGACGAATGGCGACGGCGGGCCTCCCCTCATCCGGGAGATCATGCTGGCGCTCGCCGCGGAATACGAGTGGCCAGATCGCGCTTCGAAGAAGGTCAGCGTGGTCGCGTTCGATTCCGCGAATGCGGCCGGGCTCGTGGGCGAGTACCACCTGCGCGTGGGTCGAGGCATCCCGGCCACGGTAACGTTCGAGAGCGGACGGTTGATGCTGCGCGCGCCACAGATTCCGACGACGGAGCTTCTGCCCGAGTCGGACTCGACGTTCGTCATGTCCACGCTCGCGTGGCGCGTCACGTTCACCCGTGACGCCGCGCGGAAGGCCACGAGCCTGACGGTGACCCGCGACGGGGGAACGCCCATCGAAGGAGCTCGCACTCGATAAGACCGCGGCAGGCGCGAATCCGCGCGGTCATTCCTCGACGGCGCTCGCCTGGCGGCTCGCTCCGCTCGGAATGACATGGGAGTTGACAGCCGAAGCCGGGGTTCGCATATATGTCGACAGTCGAAATGTAGGCACTCGAACTGTCGACATCCGGACGGTACGCCGTGGCACGAACGACGCTCGACCTCCTGCAGGGCACGCTCGACCTGCTCGTGCTCAAGACGCTATCGTGGGGCCCCGCACACGGCTACGCCATTGCCCGCTGGACGCAGCAGCTCACCGGTGACGTCTTCAAGTTGGGGCAGGGGTCACTGTATCCGGCCCTGTACCGCCTCGAGGAGCGCGGGTGGATCGAGAGCGAGTGGCGGCTCTCGGAGACGAACCGACGGACCAAGGTCTACCGCCTAACGTCGCTCGGTCGCGCCCAGCTCAAGGCGGAGACGGCGGCGTGGGCGCAGTTCGTCGAGGCGATGGGCAAGATCCTCCGCGCCACCTCGCAGCCGGCCTGAGCGTGTCATCGCAGCCGCCATCACGTCGGCTTCTCCGGCTCCCGCGAAGCGACATCCGCGCGGCCGTGGACGAGGAGATCGAGGCACACCTCGCCCTTCTGACAGCCGATCTCGTTGCGCAGGGGCTGTCCCCGTCCGACGCGCGCGCGCGCGCCGAGCGCGAGTTCGGGGCCGTTTCCGGCATTCGCGACGAGTGTGTGGCGATCGAGCGTCGTCGGCGGCGGCGCGGAGACGTGCGGGAGCGCTTCATGAGTGTCCGTCAGGACGTCCGTTACGCGGCGCGCGCGCTTCGCACCAGCCGCGGCTTCGCCGTCGCGGCCATCCTCTGTACCGCACTCGGCGTCGGCGCGACGGCCACCATCTTCAGCGCCGTTCACGCTACGCTGATACGGCCGCTTCCGTTCGACGACCCGGACCGGCTCGTCGCCGTGTACAGCGCGCTTCCCGCACGCCAGATCACCGGCTCGAACGTCTCCTACGCGGATTACGTGAGCTGGCGCGACGAGAGCCACACCCTCGCCGCTCTCGGGCTGTGGACGTGGACCTCACCGTCGTTCACGGGCGGCGATGTCGGCGGAGCCGAGCGTCTCGAGGGAGCACGGGTTACGCCGAATCTCTTTCCGCTGCTCGGGGCTCGTCCGATCCTCGGACGCACGTTTCTCGACGCCGAGACGCAGGACGGGAACGATCGCGTCGTCATTCTCGGGCACGGCCTCTGGCAACGCCGGTTCGGCGGCGACTCCGCGATCGTCGGCCGGACGGTGATGGTCAACTCCCGCCCGCACACCGTCGTTGGCGTGATGCCCCGTGGGTTCGCGTTTCCCGACCGCGGGCATGCGTGGCTGCCGTTCGTGCATGACCCGAACGAGCCCCGTGGTAATCGCATCTACGCGGGTACGATCGGTCGGCTCAAACGCGATGCGAGCCTCGAGACGGCGCAACGCGACCTCGACGCAATCATGGAGCGCCTGGAACGAGACTACCCGCGCGAGAACGAGGGATGGCGCGCGGGACTGGTCTCGCTTCGCGATGACCTCGTCGGCAACCTGCGACGTCCGCTCGAGGTCTTTGCCGGCGCCGTGGTCCTCGTGCTGATCATCGCTTGCGCGAACGTCGCGAACCTGACGCTCACCCGCGGCGCCGCCCGTCAGCGCGAGATTGCCGTGCGAACGGCGCTCGGTGCCGGGCGGGGAAGGATCGTTCGGCAGCTCCTCACCGAGAGCGTCGTGCTGTCGCTCATGGGAGGGACCCTCGGCGCCGTGCTCGCCGTCTACGGCGTGCGACTGCTGCGACTGGGTTTTCCGGACGATGTCCCGTACTTCATCCCGCTGGGCGTCAACGTGCCGACACTGGCCTGCGCTGCCGTCGTGTCCGTGCTCTCCGGGATCGCATTCGGCATCGCGCCGGCGCTCCGCGCGACGAGTGGGTCGATCGACCGTACGCTGCGCGAGGGCGGTCGCGGCGGAAGCGATGGCCCGGCGCGAGGCCGATTGCGGAGCGCGATAGTCATCGGCGAGCTCGCGCTGTCGGTGACACTCATGATTGGCGCCGCGCTGCTCCTCGAGAGCTACCGCGCGCTCGCGAGCACGCGCCTCGGGTTCGAGGAGAAGGGGATCCTCTCGTTTCGCGTCTCGTTGCCAGCAGTGAAGTACGACACCCCGACGCGCCGTCTTGCCTTCTACGAGGAGTTGCACCGCCGCCTCGAGCTGCTGCCCGGGGTGGAGTCGGTAGGCCTTGCACAGGGCACGCCTTTCAGCGGATGGGACATACAGACCAGCGTCGTGGCCCAGGGGTGGCCGCCGCAGAGACCGGGTGAGGAGTTCACGTCGCATTACCAGTTCGTGTCACCGGCGTTCTTTTCGACGATCAAGGTGCCGGTGGTTCGGGGACGTGCGCTTGCCGAGACCGACCGTGACACCACGAACCGCGCTGCCGTCATCAACGAAACGTTCGCGAAGCGCGCGTTCCCCAACGAAGATCCCGTGGGCAGGCGCGTCCAGATCGGCGGTCCGGATTCGCGAAACGGCTGGATCACGATCGTGGGCGTCGTTCAGGACTACCGTCACTATCGGTTGCCGGAGCCCGTGGGGCCGGCGCTGTACATGCCGATCGCCGCGTACGCGCCGTCGATGGAGACGGTCGTCAGTCGGGTGCGATCGGGCGATCCGGCCGCAGTGCTCCCGTCAGCGCGCCGCGTCGTGAGCGAGCTCGACCCGGAAGTCCCACCATACCGCGTCCTGACGTTCGAGCAGGCGACGGCCGTGTCACTCTGGCGGCAGCGATTCCAGGGGTTCGTCGTTGGCGTGTTCGCCGGATTGGCCTTGCTCCTTGCCGCCGTCGGCATCTACGGCGTGATCTCGTACGCCGTGGCGCAGCGCACGCG
>DASURJ010000744.1:0-4167 GCA_036280115.1 Gemmatimonadaceae bacterium | reverse complement strand
CGGACAGGGAAAGCAGGACGACCCTGCCGAGGACCAGGATGCCGTCACCGCCGCCATCGCGGCGTGGACGACCGATACGCTGCGCGAGGCGCTCGACGGCGACGAAGCGGCCGCAGCAAGAGTGATCAAGACGGCGGCACGCGATCGGCGGCACATGCTGCACGCGGCCGGCTACCTGTCGTCGTTGCCGTGGGAGATCGAGTGGTAGGAACGCTGTACGTCGTCAGCACGCCGATCGGCAATCTCCGAGACATCACGTTGCGGGCGATCGACGTCCTGCGGAGCGTCGATCTCATTCTGGCCGAAGACACACGTCATTCTCGTACCTTGCTCGAGCATCACGGCATCGAGACACGAGCGATCTCGTATCACGAACACAACGAGGCACGTGCAACTGCGACGGCGATGGCTCGTCTTCGCGATGGGCGCGACGTGGCGTTGATTTCCGATGCCGGGACGCCGCTCCTGTCCGATCCGGGCGAGCGGCTGGTAAGCGCCGCGGCGGAGGCCGGTGTGCCGGTTGTTCCGGTCCCCGGGCCGTCGGCGGTACTCGCCGCGCTCGTGGCGTCGGGGCTCGGGACCGGTCGGTTCACGTTTTACGGCTTTCTCCCGCGCAAGGGACGCGAGCGCGACGAAGCGCTTCGCGACCTCAGCGGGCTCCGACACACGGCCGTACTCTACGAGGCCCCGCCACGGGTCGCGCAAACACTGGCCGATCTCGCCGAGCACGGCGCAGGGTCGAGAAGGGTGGTGGTGGCCCGGGAGTTGACGAAACAGTTCGAGGAATTCCGCCGCGGAACGGTGGCCGAGCTCGGAGCGTATTACGAGGATTCGGCGCCCCGTGGGGAGGTCGTGATCGTGCTCGAAGGGGCAACACCACAACCGGTCGCGGAAGAGGAACTTCGGATGCGTGCTCGCGAGTTGCGGGCCGCCGGGCTCAGCGCTCGCGACGTCGCCGCCGCCCTCGTTCGCGATGACGGCGCTTCACGCAATCTCGCTTACCGAATCGCTCACGAAGCATGAAACTCGCTCGCGTCACGGCCGCCTCACTGGCGGCGATCACCGCGCTCGCGCTCGTCGGCGCCGCCCATCGCGAAAGCGGGCCGCGCCTCGCCATCGCCCGTCTGCAGTACGAGGGCGGCGATTGGTACGGCAACCCGTCGAGCTTGCCGAACCTCATTCAGGCGATCAACGAGCGCACCTCGCTGCGTGTCGAAAAAACGGAAGGGCGAGTCACCCTGCTCGACGAGCGACTGTGGGATTACGCGTTTCTCCACGCGACCGGCCACGGCGACATGAGACTGAGCGACGCCGAGGTCGACCGGCTGCGTGAATACCTGCTGCGTGGCGGGTTCCTGCACGTCAGCGACAACTACGGGCTCGACGCGAACTTCCGCCGCGAGATCGCGAAGGTGTTCCCGGACCGGCCACTTGTTGACGTCCCCCTGACGCACCCGGTGTATCATCTGGTGTACGATTTCCCCAACGGTGTGCCGAAGGTTCACGAGCACGACGGCAAACCGGCTCGCGGCATGGGCATCTTCATCGGCGACCGATTGGCGGTCTTCTACGACTACGAGGCCGATCTCGGCAATGGTTGGGAAGATCCGGGCACGTATAACGACCCCCCTGAGCTTCATGAGGCGGCGCTGCGCATGGGCGTGAATCTTTTCGTGTATGCGGTGACGAGCCGCCCCGCAGCATGACGGTCATCGATCTCGTCGACCGCGAGCGCGGCCGGATCTCGCGCCTCATTGCCGCCGCCGGCGGCGCAGCCGCGGTCGGGTTCGCGGCGATCCTGCTTGCCGCCGGGGTGATTCTCTTCGGTCAAGCGCGATGGATCGACCTCCCGCGCGTGCTGCCGTTCCTCTTCTGGATCCTGGTTGCCGCAGTAATCGTCGGCGGTGTCTGGTGGACGCGACGTCGATTGTCGCGCGATGCGTCGCGTGCCGGGTTGGCGTTCGAGGTCGAGCGGGAGCAGTCGCTCCGTGCCGGCGCGCTCCGCGGTGCGCTCGAGGTCGCGAATCACGGCACGCTCGGACGCTACAACGCCGAACAGGTGGCTCGGCGCCTCGCCGAGAATTCTCAGGGGCGCACGCTCACGCCCACGCTGACACGACGCGCGGTCGTCCGTGCCGGCGCCGCGCTGGCGGCGGGCGGCGTCGGCGTCTTGCTGCTCGCGACGCGGTCGTCAGCAACGCCGGATGGGTGGCAGGCGATCGCGCACCCGGTTCGCGCGTGGAACGGGACGCTGCTGGCGCCCATGTCTCTCGAGAGCGCCCCCAAGACGGTGCTGCGTGGCGAGCGTGTTGCCCTCACCATCTCCGCGCCGGACCGGCGGCGCATCACCGTGTGGCAGCGGGCGAAGGGCGCGGCGTGGCGGGCATCGATGCATGACGTGCAAGACGGCGTTGCTCGTGTCCGGCTCGCGCCCATGGACGCCGACCTCTCGATCTTCGCCAGCGACGGCCGCAGCGTGAGCGACACGGCGACACTGCAGATGGTCGAGCGGCCCTTCATCGGAGACGTCTCGATTCGCGCCACGTTCCCCGCGTACCTCGATCGCCGGGACGAGACGTTGCCGGTGGGCGAGGCGGCGCAGCTCCCGCGCGGGACCAGGCTCGCCATTTCGGGGCATTCGTCGACGGAGCTCGCGGGCGTCGTGCTCGCGCGCGCGCGTGACACGCTGCGCCTAACGCCGTCCGGCCGGTCGTTCACCGGTCAGATGACCGTGGTCGAGAGCGGGCGCTACGAGTGGAGCGCGGCCGGTGTCGGCGGGCCGATCACCGAGGTGCCAGCGGCCCTCGAGATCGACGTCATTCCGGACTCCGCCCCGCGGATCGAGATCCTCTCGCCCGGTGCCGACACGACGGTGTCGGCGGCGGACACGGTATCGCTGGCGTTCCTCGCCACCGACGATCATGGCCTCTCGCGCGTCGAGCTCCGCGTGTGGCGGAAGCCGGACGGCGCCGACGCACTCCCGGAGACCACGCGGCCGTTGCATTCGCAGCCGACGAGCCAGTGGACGGGCGATGCGGCGCTGTCGCTGCCGTCCCTCGGCGTGGAGGCCGGGGAGACGGTTCACCTCGTGGCAACCGCGGTCGACGCGTCACCGTGGCGTCAGCGCGGGTCGAGCCGGGAGCTGGTGCTTCGCGTTCCCGGCATGAGCGAGGCGAGAGCGAACGTCCGAGCCGCCGCGGATTCCGCCGTCCAGCGCGCGCAGGCCGCCGCCGCCGCGCAGAAATCGCTCGAGCAGCGCACGGCCCAGGCGGCGCGCGCGCGGCAGCGGAACACGAATCAGCGGAACGGCGAGCAGAACGCGGGCGGGAGCAAGGGCGGCGCGAACTCGATGTCGTACGAGTCGGCGCAGCAGGCACAGGCACTGGCAAAGGAACAGCGCGAGCTCGCGGAGCGCATGCAGCAGCTGCAGCAGACCGCGGAGCAGCTCGAAAAGCAGCTTAAGCAGACAGGTGCGCTCGACGAGGAGCTCCAACAGCGGCTGCAGGAAGCCCAGAAGCTGCTGCAGGAAGCGTTGACGCCGGAACTCGCCGAGAAGCTTCGGAAGCTCGAGGAGTCGGCGCAGAAACTGTCCGCCGACGACGCGCAGAAGGCGTTAGGCGACCTCGCCCAGCAGCAGCGGCGGCTGCGCGAGCAGCTCGAGAAGAGCGTGGAGATGCTCAAGCGCGCGGCGCTCGAGGGCTCCATGCAAACGCTCAAGGAAGAAGCACGCGACATCGCAAAGGACGAGCGTGCGCTGGCGGACTCGATGGCCAGGGCGCGGGAGCAGGCGCAGAAGCAGGGGGCGCAGAAGGACGCGCGCGAGCTCGCCGACCGTTCCCGCGATCTCGCCCGCGACATGGCAGAGCTCGAGAAGCGCCTCGAGCGTGAGAAGGCGGAGCCTGGTGCGCGCGGGGTGAACGAGGCGACGGAGCAGGCAAAGGAATCGGCGGAGGCGATTGAGCGTGCCGCGCGCGATCAGCCGCCGGAGTCGCGTCGGTCGGAGCGCGCGCAGACACCGCAGGGCCAGCAGCAGAACCGACAGGGTGCGCAACAACAGGCCCAGCGGCAGCCTGGCCAGCAGCAAGCCGGCCAGCAGCAAGCCGGCCAGCAGCAAGCGCCGCAGCCACAGCCCGGGCAGCAACCGCAGCCCGGGCAGCAACCGCAGCC
>DASURJ010000743.1:0-5745 GCA_036280115.1 Gemmatimonadaceae bacterium | reverse complement strand
GTCCGCGGCTCGGACGCTCGCGATTTTTTGCCGTCGGTTCCGAGTCAGGAGTCATCAGTGCCGAGGCGCTCAGTCGCCAGTTCCGAGTCTCGGCTACTCGGAACTCCCGACTGTCAGACTGACGACAGATGAATCCTCCCTGCCACCCATCAGGTACCGCGGAGGGCCTCGATCGGGTCCACTGCGCTTGCGCGCCGCGCCGGCACGTAGCTCGCCAGCATCCCGACCGCGATCATGGCCAGCGACATCGCCACGAACACGACCGGATCTACGGCCTTGACGCCATACAGCAGCGCCTCCAGCAGCCGGGTCGACGCGAACGCGACCGCGATACCAATGCCCACACCGACGAGTACGACCTTCGTCCCCTGGGACACCACCTGGCGACGCACCACGCCCGGTGTCGCCCCCAGCGCCATCCGCACACCGATCTCCCGGGTCCGCTCCGCAACGACGTACGAGAGCACGCCGTACAGCCCAACCGCGCCCAGAACGAGTGCGAGTCCCGACACCACGCCTAACGTGAGCATCGTGAACGAGAGCTGCAGCATCGACCGCCGCGCCAGGAACTCCATGGTATACTCACGGTACACCGGCGCCTCGGGTGCTACCTGGCGGACGAGCTCGCGCACCTCACGCGCCAGCGTCTCCGCGCGCGGTGACTTCACCACGTAGGCCGGTGACCCCATTCCCCAGGCGTCCGCCGTGGGGCCGGTGAGCGGGAAGTACACCGCCGCTTCGCCTGCTTCACGCCAATCATTCTGCTTCACATCGTTCACGACCCCGACCACCGTGAACCACTGATCGCTGCGAGGCCGGCGCACGCGCTGACCTAACGGGTCCCGGTCGGGCCAAAGTCGCTCGGCCGCGGTCCGGCTCAGGATGATACTGTTGTTCGGCGTGACGGCCTCGTCGTTGGTGAACGGTCGCCCGCGCACCAGCTCGATCCCCATCGCGCGGAAGTAGTCGCCACCGGCGAAGTTCTGATCGATGAGCACGCCGCCACCGTCGTCGGACATCGCGTCGGTGAGAAAGCGCCCGCCACCCGTGCCCTCGTCGAGCGGGATGTTGTTCACGACGCCCACGGCGGTCACGCCGGGAATCGCGCGCAGCCGGTCCATGAAGTTCAGGTGCAGGCGTCCCCACGACGGCCCGTCGACGAGCTGCGGCTGATCGGGCGCAAACTGGAAGGTGTAGATGTCCTTCGTGTCGTAGCCGGGATCCACGTTGCGCAGACGCTGGAAGCTCTGCACGAGGAGCGCGGCGCCGATGAGCAGCACGAGCGCGAGCGCGGCCTGTCCAACAACGAGGACGTCGCGCGCCCAATGTCGCCGCCCGGTGGAGCCGCGGCCGCCCTCACGCAATCGCCGGAGATCCGGCGACGACGCCGACAGCGCGGGCCCGAGCCCGCACGCGAGCGCGACGAACAGCACCATCGCGAATGCCACGACGAGCATCCACGCGTCGAGCCCCACGAGCGTGAGGCGAGGAATTCCTTCGGGCGCCGCGCGCAGGAAGAGCGGGAGCGTCACAGTGGCGAGCACGATGGCCAGAATTCCCGCCGGGACCGCGACGAGCCACGCCTCCGCCATCTGGAGTCGCACGAGCTGCTTGCGTGACGCGCCGATTGCGTGACGCACGGCGAGGTCACGCCGCCGCCCCTCGGCCCGGACCACGAAGAGGTTGGCGACGTTCGCACACGCGATGAGCAGCACGACGGAAACGCCGCCAAGCAGCACCCAGAGCGATGTGCGCACGGTGGGCCCGACCAGCCGGTCGAGGATCGGGTCCACGACGGCACTGTGCTGCTCGATGAGACGTGCGTAGTTCGGCGGACCTCCGAACCGCTCGGGCAGGTTCTTGGACAACCGCGTCAGCTCGCGTGCGAGCTCGTCGCGGGTCACCCCTTCCTTCATGCGCGCGATGATGGGCAGCCCGAGGTTGCCAGGACGGACCTGGTCGAGGCGTGCTTCACCGGCGACCCACAGCATCGTCTCGTCGTTCGGGAATCGGAACTCGGGGGGCATGATGCCGATGACCGTGCGCATCTCACCCGAGATGAAGTACGAACGGCCGAGCACTGCCGAGTCGCGGCCGAACCACTGCTCCCACAGTCGGTCACTGATCAGGACGACGCGGTCGGCATCCTCCGTCACCGGAAGCCGGCCGATCATCGGCCGAACCCCGAGCGTGGCGTACATGTCGTTGGTGGGGAACGCCATCGGGATGCGCTCGACGCGCGTGTCGGTGCGCAGTGTCGACGTACCGCCCCCGAACGCGAAGAGCCCGTCGATCAGCTTGGAGTTCTCCTTGTACTCGAAGTAGAAGTCGAACCCGAGGCCGAAACGTTCCGGGAGGTCCGAGTCCGGTGCGGTGCCAGAGAGGACCACGAGCCGGTCGGAGTTGGGGAACGGAAGCGGCTCGAGCAGGACCGTGTTGACGACGCCGAACATCCCGGTCACGGCGCCGATGGCGAGGGCCAGCGTGCCGACCGAGGTCACGAGAAAGCCGGGCGAGCGGCGCAGCCCGCGCCAGGCATGACGGAGGTCCGTCGTCCACTGAGCGATCACGTTGGCGTCCCCGAAAGGGTTGAGGGTGGGACACGTGCCGAGGCCAGTTGGTTGGCCCCCTACGGCGGCGATCCCCCGGCGGGTTTCAACGACGCTGGCCGTTCACGCGTGATCCCCGGTTCCCGTTGTTGTTGACGGTCGACATCAACGAGCGTAGAATCCTGATGTCGACGGCCAACAACAACGATGCCGCTTCCCACCGACGAGCTCCTCCAGGGAACGCTCGACCTGCTCATCCTCCGCACGCTGAGCCGGGGCCCCATGCACGGCTGGGCCGTGTCGCACCGCATCCAGGAGATCTCGCGCGACGCACTGCGCGTGAACCAGGGGTCGCTGTACCCGGCGCTGCACCGACTCGAGGATGAGGGGCTCGTGCGTGCCGAGTGGGGAATCTCCGAGCTCGGGCGCCGTGCGAAGTTCTACGAGCTCACGACCGCGGGCCGGAAGCAGCTCGCGCGCGAGACCGCCATCTGGCACCGCTTCGCCGAGGCGGTTCAGCTGGTCCTCCGACTGGCGTAAGGCACGCATGCGGCACATCGCGAAGGCGCTGCGCCGGCTGCGCGTTTTCCTCGCCCCGCGGCGCTTCGAGCGGGAGCTCGACGAGGAGCTGAGCTTCCACCTCGAGATGCAGACGCGCTGGCACGAGTCGCATGGGCTCGATCGCGCGTCGGCGCGTGCCCTCGCCGCGAGAGAGTTCGGCGGCGAGACCAGGTTCAAGGAGGCGGTCCGCGATGTTCGCGGACTGTCGTGGAGTCACGACGTTGCGCGCGACGTGCGATTCGCCCTGCGGTCCTACGGCCGCAGCCCTGGCTTCACCGCCGTTGCCCTGCTCACGCTCGCGCTGGGCATTGGCACCACGACGGCGACGTTCTCGATCGTGGACGCGGTGCTGTTCAGACCGCTTCCGTACGGGGAGCCGGACCGCATCGTCACGCTCTCCTCGCAGGACTCGTTAGGGAACCGGATCCGCTCGGTGTCGGCGCCGAACTTCTACGACTGGCAGGAGCAGAGCCGAAGTTTCGAGGCGATGGCGCTGTTCAGCGCCGAGCGGCGAGCCGTCGTGGCGGGCGGAAACGCGGCGTACATCGAAACGGCGACGGTGTCCGTGGATTTCTTCTGCGTCATCGGCGTGCCCGCGCGGATCGGTCGTACGATTCAGGCTTCCGACGTCGAGGCGTCCGAGCGCGTGGTCGTCGTGAGTCACGGGTTCTGGGCGCGCGCGCTCGGCAGCCCGTCCGCATTGCCCGAGTCGCCACTCGAGATCGACGGTGAGCGCTACCGCGTCGTCGGCGTACTACCGTTAGGCAGGGAATACCCGGCAGGGGTCGACCTCTTCGTGCCGCACGCGTTCGGCCAGCCCTGGCGCACCGCGAGCCGGAACAACATCAACTTCAACGTCATCGCGCGGCTCGCGCACGGCGTGACGCTCGAGCGGGCCCGCAGCGACATGCGCGCCATCGCGTCGCGCTTGCACCGCGCGCACCCCGAGGACCTGTACGCCTACGGCGCGCCGGTCACGCTCCTTCGTGATCACATCGTGGGTTCAGCCAGGCTCTACCTCGAGCTCCTCGCGGGCGCGGTGGGGATGGTGCTGCTCGTGGCGTGCGCGAACCTCGCGAACGCGAACCTGGCGCGCGGTGCTACCCGTACGCGGGAGCTCGCGATCCGGACCGCACTCGGTGCCGGGCGCATGCGACTCGTCAGGCAGCTGCTCGTCGAGAGTGTGGTGCTCGCCGTCGTGGGCGGTGCTGCAGGTGTGGCACTCGCGTGGGGTTTCGTGCGCGCCATCGGCGTGGCCACCACGGTGGATCTGCCGCGCGTAGACGAGATCGGACTCCACGGGAGCGCCGTGATCTTTGCGCTCCTCCTCTCGATCGTGGTGGGCATCGCGGTCGGGGTTGCGCCGGCGGTTCAGGTGCGAAGGTCCGCGCTGTCTCAGTCGCTCGCCAGCGGAGGGCGTGCGACGCCGAACCGGAGCAGGGCAGCGGCGCGTGACGTGTTGATCGGCGTCGAGCTCGCGCTCGCGATCGTTCTGCTCGTGGGAGCAGGGCTGCTCATTCGGAGTTTCAGTGCCGTCGTCTCGCGCGACCTGGGGTTCGTCGCGAACGACGCCATTTCAGCGGAAGTGTCGCTTCCGGCGGCAAAGTACACCGACCAGCGGGCCATCGCGTTCTACGACGAGCTCGTTCCCTCGCTGCGCACGATTCCCGGCGTGACGGCGGTGGGTGCAACGAACGCGCTGCCCCTCGGCTCGAGCGCGACCGGCTTCATCGAGATCGAAGGGCAGGGCGACGTCGGTGCCGGGGCAGGGTACCGCGTCGTGAGCGAGGACTACTTCGCGGCGATGGGCATCCCGCTCGAGCTCGGCCGCGTCTTCGACGCGACCGACGGACCGTTCACGCCACGTGTGACCATCGTGAACCGGCGCATGGCGGAGCGGTTCTGGCCGGGGGAAGATCCGATCGGCAAGCGCGTCAAGGCGAAGAGCATGGAATGGAAAAACACGCCGTGGCTCACCGTCATCGGCGTCGTGGGCGACGTGCGTCACTGGGGGCTGGAGCGGGAGCCCGTCGTCGAGCATTACGTGCTCCATCGGCAGCGTCCCGAGTTCACGCGCGACATGGCGGTCGTCGTGCGCGCGGCCGTGCCGGCGCGGCAGATCATGCCGGCGGTACGCGAGCGCGTGCGTGCCATCGACGCCGACGTTCCAGTGGCGCTTCGAACGCTCGAGGCGCGCGTCGATGAGTCCCTCGCGGAACGGCGGTTCATCATGACGGTGCTTGGCGCGTTCGGCACGCTGGCGCTCGTTCTCGCGGCGGTTGGTGTGTATGGAGTGCTCTCGTTCACGGTTGCGCAGCGCACGCGCGAGATCGCGGTGCGCATGGCACTTGGCGCAGAGCGCCGCCGCGTTCTGGGGCTCGTGGTGGGGCACGCGCTCCGGGTCAGTGTGATCGCGGCGGTGGTTGGAGTTATCGTGGCGCGGGCGATGTCGCGACTCATGACGGCACTGCTGTTCGACGTGAGTCCCGCGGACCCGCGCACCTACGCGGCGGTCACCGGGCTACTCCTGATCGTAGCCGTTGTGGCGGCGTACGTGCCGGCGCGGAAGGCGGCGGCGGTTGATCCGATGCTGGTGTTGCGATCCGAGTGATGGCGGCGGGGGACGGGCGACGGG
>DASURJ010000742.1:0-8578 GCA_036280115.1 Gemmatimonadaceae bacterium | reverse complement strand
CAGTTGCCCGATACGTCCGCCGTGCCTCGGGCATCGCTGCCCGCGAGCGTCACAGCCACGGCCGCGCCCGGTGCTGCCCACCCCCACACGGGGAGCGGCACGTCGCGCTGCACGACCATGCCGTGAGCAAAGAGCTTCGGGAGCCGCAGCGACCCGGGCCTCGATGATTCCTGCGCATCGGCAACCGACGCCATGACGAGCGCCGCGACGACACACCCGCATGCCGTGGCCATTATTCCGGTCACGCCGATGCGGGTGCGAGAGTAGGACGAACTGCGGGCCGCCGGGACTACCGTCCCGGCGGCGCTGGCGCGCGACATCAATATCCCGGGTTCTGCGGGTATTTCGGTCCCTCGATGACGCCGTCGATCTGCGCTTGCGGAATCGGACGCAGGGCGTGGTGGAGCTGCACGTTCGTCGCGTGCGGGTTGTACTTCTTCACGCGGTTCACGAAGAACTCCGGGCCCGGCCTGACGAGGTCGTACCAGCGATTGAACTCGCCCGCCAGCTCACGCTCCCGTTCCTCCATGATGAAATCGAGCGTAACGTCGGCAGGCGTGATGTCGTAGTTGGCCTTCTGCGACGGGCTCGCGGCGCGCCGGCGGATGACGTTGATGAAGTTCGCCGCTTCCGCCGTGTTGCCGAGGCCGAGCGCGGCTTCCGCCGCGATCAGGTAAACCTCGCCGAGGCGGTAGATCACGAAAACCTTGCCGCCCTCCTGCGCCGTCAGGTTCGCACGCAGGTTGTCCTGGAACTTCTTCAGTGACGGATACCGCTGCCAGTTCGTGTACCCGTCGTTCGCGTTGTTGCGGTCGCCGCAGTACCCGGCTGCCGTGGGGTCGGCCACGTTGCTCGGACAGGGGGTGAGGATCTTGTATGGTTTGCTCTGACGGAACTCGTCCGTGACCAGGTAGTTCGGCAGAAAGGCCGCGGTGTCGCCCGCGTTGATCACGCCACCGCTCGTGCATGCCGGGCACGTTCCCGTCGCGTTGCGAACGTTGTTCTGCGTGGAGATCCACACCGTCTGGAACGAGCCGTCGAATCGCGTGTCGAGGATCTCGCTCGCACCGGGCGTCCCGGTCCACTTGTTCCAGAGGCTCAGCCCGTACGGAGTCGGCATGAGGCGGCGGAACGGGCGGCCGTTGTTCAGGTCACGCGGCGTGCCGACCCAGATGCCGTTGTTGTCGTAGTTGCTGAGGAAGACGAGGTGCAGGTAGTTGTACTGGTCACCGCCGTCATAGTGCGTGAGGTCGTGCGAGAACTGCACGGTGAAGATGAACTCCGGCTTGTTCCCGTTGTATCCCGTGTTGTCGCAATATCCCGTGCGGTTCGGGTCGGCGGCCCGGGCCACGCACCACAGGTTCGCGTACACGGGCTCGAGCGAGTACGTGCCGGAGTTGATCACCGCCTGCGCGTCGGCGAGTGCCGCCTCGAAGTCCGCCTGCTTGTTAGGCGAGTAGTCCTTGTACGCGCGGGTGAGATACACCTTCGAGCGCAGCGTCAAGGCCGCTCCCCGCGTCGCGCGGCCGAATTCGGTCTGCGCCACGGGGAGGTCTGCGACAGCGGTGTCGAGGTCCGCGAGAATCGCCTCGTACACCTCGCTCGCGGGCGCCCGCTCGGCGGTCGCGACGACGCCCTGGTTCTCCTTCAACGTCAGCGTCACGTCGCCGAAGGTCTGTACGAGCGTGAAGTAGTTGAGCGCACGCAGGAAATGCGCTTCCGCGAGCAGCCTCGCTTTCGTGCTCGCCGGGATACCCTGCGTGTTCGGGCCGCGCTCGAGGGCAGCGTTCAACGTGTTGATCGCCTGATACGCCGGGTTCCACGTGTTGGCCAACGGCGCGACCGTCGGGCTCAACCCGCCGCCGTAGCTGTCGAAGTCCTTGTTGTTCGAGCCGGATTGGTCGGCCGCCATCCAGGTGTCGGTACCGACCTGCGTGAGCGAAAGCAGCTGTTCGCGGCCGTAGAAGTTGCGAAGCTGGGCGTAGCCGGCGACCACGGCGGCGTTCAACCCGTCAGGCGTCGAGTAGTACTGGCTGCTGACGCCGCTGATGAGCTTCTCGTCGAGGTCCACGCAGCTGGTGAGCCCCAGTGCGATCCCGACCGTCGAAACAAGTATGCGCTTCATTCGAATACTCTCGTTCGTGGGTTGGGAGTCGGCGTTACCAGGCGATGTTCGACCCGACGAGGATCGTGCGGAGCGTTGGGACTGCCCCGGCGACCTCTGGATCGATGCCCACATAGTCCGTGTGGATGTAGGGCTCCTGCGCCGTCGCATAGAACCGGACGCTGCGGATCCCGATACGGGCCGGGAGGCTTCCCGTTAGGGTATAGCCCGCCGTGATGTTGCGAATCCGCCAGTGCGACCCGTCGCGGTACAAGCGCGAATCCGCGTAGAGCCGAGTCACTGCACCGGTCGTGGGCGCCGGGTTCTTGTTCGTCGGATTCTCCGGCGTCCAGTAATCCATGTCGGCAATGTTGCCGAACCGCCCGAAGTACTGACGCGGCGTTCCGTCCTGGAACGTGTAATCCCACTTCGCGGTGATGAGCGCCGAGAAGTCCCACCCGCCGCGCGTGATGCGGTTGTAGAGGCTTCCGGTCCACGCCGGGTAGCTGTCGCCGATGATCGTACGGTCGTCCGGCGTGATCCGGCCGTCACCGTTGATGTCGGCCACGCGCGGGTCACCGAACTTGAACGTGCTGCCGTTCGCGTTGAACGCCTTCATGGCGTTCGAGTCGGCGAACTGCCACACGCCGAGGTACTTGTAGTCGAAGAACACCCGGCGCTGCGCGTCGTTCGGAATGTTGATCGGCTTTCCGATGAACCACACGTTGCCGAGGTCCTGCTGCGCGCCGCTCGCCAGCGCGGTGATCTCGTTCGAGTTCTTCGACCAGTTGATGTCGGTCGTCCACGTGAAGCCGTGCCAGTTGCGGAGGTTCACGGTCGATAGCCCGAGCTCCACGCCCTTGTTCTCCGTCGCGCCGATGTTCTGGAGCGTGGACGTGAAGCCCGACGTCACCGGCAGGAGGCGCGTGAGGAGCAGGTCCTTCGTCTTCGTGTTGTAGACGTCGATGCTGCCGGACACGCGGCTGTCGAACAGATCGTACTCCAGTCCGATGTCGAGCTGCTCGGTCTTCTCCCACTTCAGGTCCGGGTTCGGAATCGCGCCGGGTCGATACCCGCGCACGCGCACCGAGCCGAACGTGTAGAGCCTCGGCGCCAGCGTCCCCTGCGTCTGGTACGGGTTGATCGAGGTATTCCCGGTGACACCCCAGCTTCCGCGGAGCTTGAGCGAGTTGAGGAACCCGAGCCCGCGCATGAACGGCTCGTCGCCGAGCTGCCACGCCAGGCCGACCGACGGGAACGACGCCCACTTGTTCCCCGGCGCGAGTCGGCTCGAGCCGTCCGCGCGAGCGGTGAACGACGCCGTGTAGCGGTCGAGCAGCGTGTAGTTCACGCGCCCCATGTACGACTGCAGCGCCCACTCCGAGATGCGGCTCACTTCATTTCCCGCCGTGCCGGAGCCGAGGTCGTACCAGAGCTGCGTCGGGTAGGGGAGGTTCGTCGCGTACAGCGAGTCCTTCGTGAACCGGTCCTTCTGAATGCTGTACAGCCCCGTCACGTCGAGCCGGTGAATTCCCCCGATCGTCCGATCGAAGCGCAGCAGGTTGTCGATCGTGTACGAGTAGTCCTGGGTGTTGAAGAGCCCGGCTTGTGGCGGTTGTCCCTGGTTCGAGCTGTTGGCGCCAAGGTTCGCGCACGTGCCGTGTGTCCACGAGTTGTTGAAGCACCCGTTCGTGAGGTGCGTGTAGTCCGGACCGACGTTGATTCGGTAATTGAGCCCCTCCATGATGCGGTACTCGGCGAACACGGAGCCGAACACGCGGTTCACCGTCTGCTCCCTAACGACGGACTGCGCCTCGAGCACGGGGTTGATGTTGAGCGGATCATCATCGGGACGCGGGTCGAGCAGGCCGGCCGAGTCGGGGTTCATGTAATTCGTGGGCGCGCCGAGCGGCGTCATGGCGAGCGCGTACCCGTACGCCGCCCCGCCCTCTCCCTGGTCCGTCTTGATGCGCGAGGCATTGATCGTCGCGCCGACCCGGAACCGGTTCTCCTGATGCTCGAGCGAGGCGAAACCGGCGCCCCGGTTGTACCCCTGGCCCGGGATCACGCCCTTCTGATCGAACCAGTTGCCTGACAGGGCGAATCGGTTCTGGGCGGTCGATCCCGTTAGGCCCCCCTGCATGCTCCGCTGTAGTCCGTCTCGAAGCACGGCGCGCTGCCAGTCGGTCGAGATGTTGTTCTCGATCGCGTAGAGCTGCTTCGCCGTGAAGATCTTGTCGAGCGCGGGATCCTGGTTCTGTGCGGCTGCGGCGTCCTGCATGTACTGCACGTACTGCTGCAGGTTCATCATCGGGATGAGCTGCACCGGCTCCTGGATGCCGTAATACGAGTCGAAGCTGTACGTGGTGTGCAGCTGGCCGTCGCGCGTGCCCTTCCTCGTCGTGACGAGAACGACGCCGTTGGCGCCTCGGCTGCCGTAGATGGCTGTCGCCGCCGCGTCCTTCAGGACCTCGATCGACTCGATCTGCTGCGGGTTGAAGTCCTGAATCCCGCCGGTGATCGGGATCCCGTCCACCACGAACAACGGCTCGTTGCTCGCGGTGAGCGAGCGAACGCCGCGGATGCGCACGTTCATCGCCGCACCGGGCTCGTTGTTCGCCGCGACGATCTCGACGCCGGCGACCCGACCCTGCAGCGCCTTCATCGGGTTCTCGGTCGGAACGTCTCTGAGTCTTTCCGCCGGCACGGTGGCCACCGACCCCACCACTCTGCGGCGATCGGTTTCGCCGTAGCCGGTGACGACGAGTGGGTTGAGCTGCGTTGGCGCCGCAACGAGACTGAAGTCCGCGGTCACGGCACCTCCGTCGGTGACCGTGACGGTCGCCTGGCCCTGGCTCCATCCGAGCCTGCGCGCCAGCACCGTCTGCGTGCCCGCTGGGACATCGACGATGGTGTAGCGACCCGCAGTGTCCGAGATGGCCCCGCGCGACGTTCCAGTGACGGTGATCTGCACACCGGGAATGGGCTGCCCGCCCTCGGCTGCGGTCACCCTGCCGGTAATCCGCCCGCCCGATTGCGACTGAGCAGTAGCCGCCGCTGTGGAGAGGGCGAGCAGTGCTAGGAAAATCCGGCGTCCCATCGGTCGTACCTCCGAAGAGCGTGAGGGTCCTACGGTACGGCGAAGATCAGCGCTATTGTCCGCCAGCAGTGCAAACTCGAGTGGGCAACCCACCCGAGCGGCAGGCTCGTGGGTGGATCAGAGTTCCTTGCTTGAGCGACCGCGATCGTGGATACGAGACCCGGACAGCGTTACAACATTGTCACTAGAAGGTGATAAGGTGACATAGTGACACGATTTTACGGATGTGTTTTTCGCTGTCAAGACCATTCGTCGACGGGCGCGGCAGCCCACGCCCCCCTGCGGGGCGCAAACGCGCCAGCGTGAGGCGACGTCGGTGCGAGCACCTCATGTTGGCGCGGGTAAAGGACTTCGGGGACGCGTCTCGCTATTTCGACGTCCGCCCTTGCCCCGCCGAGCCGGGCATGTCGGCGGCGCGCGGTTCGTCGGTGACGGAGCGGCCAGCCCGGGACGGCGCCCTGCGCGAGGCGGCTCCCCATCCCCGGGGCGTGGGCCCGCCCTCCGAAAAGGAGGCCCGCGGGGTCTCGGCGCGTTCGGCGGGAAGGCTCGTTAGGAGACCTGGCTGAGAACGCCCTGCTGCACGCCGCTGTCGCGCAGGCCCGCCATCATCCGCAGCAACCCGTCTTGCGTGGCGTTCTCCCGCGGGACCTCGCCCACCGCGCGTCCCGCGCGTAGCACGAGAATGCGGTGCGAGAGGCTCAGCAGCTCGGGGAGCTCGCTCGAGATGAGGAGGATGGCCGTTCCCTGCGCAGCCAGGTCGCCGATCAGGGAATGAATCTCCGCTTTCGCTCCGACGTCCACGCCGCGCGTCGGCTCGTCGAGGATGAGCACCCGCGACCGCGCAGCGAGCCACCGCGCGAGGATGATCTTCTGCTGGTTCCCGCCGGACAGCCCCGCGACGACGGCGTCGGGCGACGACGCGCGCACGCGAAGGCGGTCGAAGAAATCCGTCGCCACCGTACGCTCCTCGCCGCGCCGCAACCAACCCAACCGCGACAGGCGGGGAAGGATCGCCAGCGACAGGTTGTGCAGCGCGCTCTCCTGCGGCACGATCCCCTGGCGCTTGCGGTCCTCGGGCACGAGCCCGATGCCGTGCGCGATAGCCGCCGCCGGTGTGTCGACGCGGACGGCGCGTCCGTGCAAGCGGATCTCGCCACGCCTGACAGGATCGAGTCCGAAGATCGCCTGGGCCAACTCCGACCGCCCCGCGCCAACGAGCCCGGCGATGCCTAACACTTCACCCGCGCGCAGCGAGAACGAGATCTGCTCGAACCTGCCCGGCGACGACAGGCCTTCCACGCGCAGCACCTCGTCGCCGATGACGACGCCCTCGGGACGCGGCACGTACTCCGCGAGCGGCCGGCCAATCATCATCTGCACGAGCTCCTGCTCCGCGAGCCCTTCGATCGGCCGCGTACCCACGTGGCGCCCATCGCGCAGGACACTCACGGTGTCGCAGAGCCGGAACACCTCGGGCATACGGTGCGACACGTAAATGCACGCCACGCCGCGGGCCGTGAGGCGTCCGATCAACTCGTACAGCCGTTCCGCCTCAACCTGGCTCAGACTGCTCGTTGGCTCATCGAACACGATGATCCGCGCGCCTCCACTCACGGCGGCTGCGATCTGCACCATCTGCTGCTGCCCGATGGTGAGTGACCCGACCCGGCGCCACACGTCGAGCGTCGTCCCGATCTCCGCGAGCATCTCTTCCGCGCGTCGCTCCATCGCTCGGCGGTCGAGAAGCCCGCGTCGCGTCGGGAGGTCGCCGAGGCACAGGTTCTCGGCGACCGACAGGTTTTCGCAGAAGGCGAGCTCCTGATGCACCATTCCCACGCCCGCGGCGAGCGCGTCGTGCGGGCTCGCGAACCGCACCTCGCGCCCGTGGATGAACATCCGCCCGTCGTCAGGCGCGTGGATGCCCGCGACGATCTTGCCGAGCGTGCTCTTCCCCGCGCCGTTCTCACCGCAGAGCGCGTGGCACGAGCCGGCCGCGATCTCCAGCGAGACGTCCGTGAGTGCCTGGACGCCGGGGAAACTACGGCTGATCCGCTCCAGCCGGACGGCGGGTTCGCTCATGCGTCAACTGTCATTCCGACCGGAGCGCCGAAGGTATGTCATCCCGAGCGGAGGCCCGGAGGGCCGCAGTCGAGGAATCGCAATCATCCCGGTAGAGGGGTCCCTCGTTCGGGACGACAGCGATTCCTCGCTGCGCTCGGAATGACATCGGCCTACAGCTTGAGATACGCATCCGGTACATCGGTGAACCCCCACGCCTGAAGCTGGCGTGCCCACTCGCCGAGATTCGCGCTCGTCACCTTGACGAGGTCCATCGGGATGATCGTCGGCACGTCCTTCTTGAAGTGGATCTTGTCGATGATCGTGGTGACGCCGACGTGTCCCCACTGGTAGACCGGTTGCGCGAGCAGCACCGGCGCAATGCCCTTGTCCACATAGGCGAGCTGCGCGGGGAGCGCATCCACCGAGGCGATCTTCACGCGGTTCGGGTCGAGGTCCGTGAGCAGCGACTGCGTGAACAGCGCCCACCCGCCGATCATGGCCCATCCCTGAATGTCCGGGTACGCATTGCCCACGCGCGTGACCTCCGCCGCCGCGTCCTGCGGTGTCTCCACGTGGTTGAACGTGCCGACGATCTGGATACCGGGATGCTTTGCCGCTTCGTCCTTCACGCCCTGCACGCGCTTCTGCAGGTTCGGAGCGTTCTGGTTCCCGGCCAGAATGGCGATCTTCCCTTTCCCGCCCATGAGCGTCGCCAGCTCTGCCATGACGGCGTTGCCGGTCTTGATGTCGTCGACGCCGTAGTAGGCGAACCGCTGTGACTGCGGCGCGTCGCTGTCGAACGTCATCACGGGGACGCCGCGCGCGACCGCGTCGTTGATGGCGCCGGTGACCTTCCCGGCATCCGAGCACGAGATGAGAATCGCGTGCGCGCCGTCGTTCACGGCCTGCTGGATGCGTTGCGCCTGCACCTGCCCGTCTTCCTGCGGGGGCGTGAGCCATGCGATCTGCACGTCGATGCCGTGCTTCGCGGAGAGCTCCTTCGCCGCCGCTTCCGCGCCGGTGCGGGCCGCGAGGAACACGGGGTTCGTCGAGCTCTTGGCGATCACGGCGATCGTGTACTTCCCGCCCGCCGCCGGCGTCCCACCCGGCTGCGCCGTAGCCTGCGTGTCCGCCGCTCCGTCACCACCGCCACTGCAGGCAATGACCGAGAATCCAACCGAGAGCGCGAGAGCGTTTCGCCGGGCGAATCGTAGCATGACTGAGGTCCTCGTTGTGTTCCGTTGATTCGTGCGCCTAACCGGCGCCTAATTGGGGTCAGATTCACAAATCATCATTTTGTTGCCGGGGCAACA
>DASURJ010000741.1:0-2098 GCA_036280115.1 Gemmatimonadaceae bacterium | reverse complement strand
CGACAGGTCGGCCGGCGAATGCACGAACCGGTCGACGGAGACGGCACCGTCGCGATCGCGGATCGTTAGGCGGAACAGTCCCTCGCCCGACGAGGCGACCCAGATGGCGCCGCTCGAGTCCTCGACGATCGCGCTGACGTTCCGGCGCGGGCCATCCGCGACGCGCGCGAAGCGTTCGCGGGCCCGATCGAACCGGTTCACTCCGCCGCCACGCGTGCCGACCCACAGGCGCCCGCGGCTGTCCTCGAACAGCGCCGTGATCTCGCTGTCGGAGATCGACGTCGAGTCGAACGGGTCGTGCCGGAAAACGACGAACTGGTAGCCGTCGTAGCGATTCAGCCCATCCTTCGTGCCGAACCACATGAAGCCACGCCGGTCCTGTATGATCGCCGAGACGGCGTTCTGGGACAGACCGTCGGCGATGGTCAGGTGTCGGAAGGTGACGCGATCCTGCGCCGTGACCGCCGCAACGCCCGATGCACCGACCAGGAGCAGCGCACCGGCGCAGCTCGCGAGGAGTCTGCGGACGCGACGCGCGCCGGCGCTGGTCGGACGGTCTGACATCGCGTGAACGTATCACCGGCAACCCATGGGGGTGAGGTACCGGCGTAACCATGACCATCCGAGCAGCCGAACGATGACAGGGATCGCAAATCGGCGCGTCATGATGAGCCGAGTCTGGTTGACCCTGAATCGCGCCGAGGTGATACTGTGGCCATGCCTGCGCACCAACCCGCGCATCTCGTTACGGCCGAGGAGCTTCCGGGATTGGAGCTGTCAGGGAAGTCCACCGAGCTCATCCGCGGTCGTCTGATCGTCCGCGAACCTCCCGGGACCTGGCATGGGACCATTGCGGGCAGGCTCGCGTACCGTCTGGGCGAGCACGTCTACCGCAACGACCTCGGCGAAATCTGCGGCCAGGAGACCGGCTTCAAGCTCGAATCAGGCCCGGACACCGTGCGGGCGCCGGATGTGGCGTACGTCAGCCGTCCTCGCGCCAGCGAAATACCCACGCGCGGTTACGCGCCTTTCGCGCCCGACCTTGCCGTAGAAATCACGTCGCCCGACGACCGACCCGGAGAGGTCCTGGCAAAGGTCGGGCAATGGCTCGACGCGGGAACTCGCACCGTCTGGGTCATCGATCCGGCGCGCTTCGAGGCGCGCGTCTACGGGCATGACGGCGAGTTGACGATCGTTGCCGCTGACGGCCGCCTCGACGGCGAATCGGTCCTGTCTGGCTTCTCATGCGCGCTCGCCGAGGTTCTGCGTCGTGTAGATTGAGGCGCCCCTGACCGCGATGAGCGATGCCGTACGCCGTCTACAAGGTGATGCACTTTCTCGGGATCTTCATGTTGATCACGGCGCTCGCCGCGATCGCCATGCATGCACTCCGCGGCGGCAGCCGCCGGGACCTGCCGCATCGTAAGGCGCTCAGCATTGCCCACGGTGTGGGAGTCGCACTCATCCTGACGGGCGGGTTCGGCATGCTGGCGCGACTGGACATCGTGCAGGGCGGGCTGCCGGCCTGGATCTACATCAAGCTCGTGATCTGGCTCGCGCTCGCGGCTGCCATCGCGATGCCGTTCCTCGGCCAGCGATACGCCTGGACGCTCATGGTGGTGATGCCGGTGCTGGCGGCAGCCGCGGGGGCGGTGGCGCTCTATAAGCCGTTCGGGTGAGCTGACCCCAATTCGCCGTTCCGTCAGGGGACGACACCCGTCGGACGCTTCGCCTTGGTCGGGAATGCCGCCGGCGGCTTCGGCGCCTCGATGCCCTTCGTCGCCACGAGCTTCATCGCTTCCTCCACCGCCCGCTCGAGCTGCGGATCGCGCCCCTGCATAACGAGCCGCGAGTCCTGGTGCACCTCGATGTCCGGGTGCACCCCCTCGCCCTCGGCAATGAACCCGTCGGGTCCGAACACCGCGAGCGCCGGCGCCGTGATGGAGCCGCCGTCCACGAGCGGGTAGGGGACTGCCGCGTTCACGAGCCCGCCCCACGTGCGCGTCCCGATCAGCGGACCAACTTTCATCTGGCGGAACACCCATGGGAAGTAATCGCCTCCCGATCCGGCCAGCTCGTTCGTCACCAGCACCTTCGG
>DASURJ010000740.1:0-6170 GCA_036280115.1 Gemmatimonadaceae bacterium | reverse complement strand
TGGATGCCTGACCTGGCGCGAGACGCGTCCCCTCATCCGCCGTTTCGGCCCTTTCCGCGTCATCGCCGTTCCGACCGGCCCGCGACACCGCGCTCGAGGCGCGCAGGGTGCCCCGCGTCCCCGCGTCCGCCCGATGGCGCGATGCAATACAAGGATGCGTTAGGACTCTGACCCCTAATGCATCGTTAGGACGCGCCCGATCACTATCATTTGTGCACAAAAGCCGCTATCAGCTATCGCTGATGGCTGCTTTGCTAAAAGCTTATTCCCACCACCACCGGCACGAACTTCGTTCGCTCCGGCGTCGTGGCCACCGAGTGATAGCGTGCCTCGATGAAGAACGCAGGTCCCAGCCCCCCGAAGGCGAGGCCGATGCCCCCGTTGTAGCCTACGTCCGTCTGTTCGTCCCGCAGGCTCCGGAATTCGTCGATCGTCCCGGTGATGTCCTGCGACACGCGGCGATTGTACACGCCCACACCGCCGATCAGGTACGGGCGGATCACGGACTGCGTCAGTGACAACACGACGTTTGCCGACGCGCCGATGAGATCGACGTTCCCCGTGACATTGTCCACTCCGTTCGACGGCAGCACCTGCTCACCAACCCGCCTGATCACCGCATTGTCGAGATCGCTGCGACTCCAGAACAGCTCACCGCGAAGCCCGAACCGCCCCGTGCCGACGCCAACGAAGCCGTTCGCGACGAGTCCAGTCCTGGCGCCGTCACCGAAGTCCCCACCGTTCGGCACGTTCGCTCCGATCGACCCGCCGAAGCCGAGGCCGGCCTTCTGCGCCGACACCGGCGAGGCGAGAGCTACCATGGCGACCGACACCAGCGCCGCTGATTTCCATTTCAGTCCATTCATGATCCGCGCTCCAGGTTGTACAACACGTCGTGACGCACCATCCGCTCCATCGACACCCCGGAGTGACGACTTCGTTCAGCGTGCCTGCCCGGCGCGCCGGTGTTCGTGACGTGTGTCACAACAGACCGTCCGGTACATTTCATCCTCCTGTGACGCGGCTCGTCACACCGTGGTTTGGCAAGCGATCTCGCGACTATTGCGCCCCCTCGTCCGGTCAGTCAACGTGAGGTGCGTTCGCCACCCCGAACGCGTCGACAGCCGCTGCACCGACGGAGCTTGCATGACGAACGCATCGTTCTGGGACATCGCGCGTCGCTGCCTGATCGCCTGGGCCTTCATCCCCGCTCAGGCGGGTGCGCAGCTCCTCTCGTCGGTGGATCTGTCATCGCGCAGCGCGCGGCCGGCAGGCGCTCCGTGGCACAACCACGTCACGCTCTCACCCAGCGCGCGCTTCGACGCTGCTCGCTTCTCCATCGACGGGCGATGGACAGCGCTACGTACCGACGCCGGCGACCTCACGGGTAATGGCGCCCTCGCCGCGACGTACTACTCTCCAGTTCGTGGTGGGCTTCAGCTTTCGATGACAGGCTTCGCCGATCGCTCGCTGCTGAACGAGACCGTCGCCGTGAGCCGCGCCGGCGCTGACGCGCGACTCTCCTATCGGCACGGCGCGACCGGCATCTGGTTCGGCCGCGAGGCGTCGGTGGACAACAAGGCGACGGCGGTATCCGCAGTCCCGCGCGTCTCGGGTGGCGCCTGGCGGCAGTGGGGCCGCGCGTTGTTCACGGTTTCGCTGGCGTCGTACGCGTCCCGTGAAGGCAGGCGGGATCGCACGGCCACGGGTGTCCCGAACCCGACCGGACCGTTTCCGGGGTCCGACACCCTCACGAATCCTTTCCCTGTCGACACTCCGGTGGTGTCCGACACCGGGAGCAACGGCCGCCTGCGCTCGTGGAATGATGCCGAGATGGCGTTGGATTGGGGGATCGGGCGGCTCGCGTTCCGCGGCGTGATCGGCACGCGGTTCTTCGCGGAGCATCAGCCTAACGAGCTGTGGGGGCAGGTGCAGAGTACGTACACCCTCGGGCCCGACGTCGCGCTGATCGCGGCGACGGGCGTCCATCCGTCGGCCGCCGCGTATGGCGTGTCGCGAGCACGCTTCCTCGAGATCGGTGTGCGCCTCGCACCGAGCGCCCTGTTGCGCCCGCGTGTCCCGCGCGGCGTGCGTCCGACCGCGGCGGCGTTCGAGGTGAGCAATGCGGTGGGCGGTCAGCGGACGCTGCGCATTCGCGTCCCGAACGCCCGCACCGTCGAGCTCAGCGGCGATTTCACGGGTTGGAAACCAATCGCGCTCACACGCGCTGGCGTGGACCAGTGGGAGGCGCGCGTCCCCTTGGCGCCGGGCATTCATCGCCTCGTAATTCGCGTCGACGGCGATGCGTGGACGCCTCCACCGGGCGTCAACGCGGTGCCGGATGAGTTCCAGGGCACGGTCGGCGTCATCGTCGTGAGAGACTGACGGAAAGGAACGGAAGACTACGCTGGCAGCTGTCAGCTGGAACTGGTTGCTGCAGGATGAACGGCTCCTGGGGCGGGTCAGGGGCGCTGAGGAAACGGCCGTCGGGGACGCCACCACGCCGAGAACAGTCCCCATGCGTCAGGGTGCCGGCGCGACGGGCGGGTCCCGGACGAGGAGCGATCCCCCTCATCCCCCTCATCCTCATCATCCGTCTTCCGCTCCGTTCTGGGTGCCGGAGGCTACGAACTCGCGCAACGCAGCGTCGGTGCGGAGCCGTTATCAGGCGGTTTCGGATTTTTCCGCGTCATCGTTGTCCCGGCCGGCACGGGCGCGTCGGTCCATACGCGCCGACTGGTCCCAGCTGATGGCTGATGGCTGATGGCTGATAGCTCCGACAGTGACGCCCCACCAAGTCCGAGGGTTCCAATCGGTATCGATGACGGATGCCACGCTCGTGCGCCGGGTGCTCGGGGGCGACACGGCCGCGTTCACCACGCTGGTGGACCGGCACGCCGCCGCCTGCACGCGATTCGCGATGCGCATGCTCGGCAACCGCGAGGACGCCGAAGATGCCACCCAGGAAAGCTTCCTCCGTGCATACAGGTCGCTCGGACGATACGAGGAGCGGCAGGCCTTCCGGACGTGGCTATTCCAGATCCTCGTGAACCGATGCCGGACGGCAGCCGTCCGGCGTCAGCGCCGACAGCGTATGTTCCTCGTTGACGACGGCGCCGTCGCCATGGCCAGCGTGCGACCCGCCGCCGAGTCCACGGAGCTCCGCGCCGAGCTGCAGCGGGCAATCGAGTCACTGGATCCGGACCAGCGGGAGGCGTTCCTTCTCAAGCACGTGGAGCAGCTGAGCTACGATGAGATGGCGGCCATCACCGGTGCGGGGGTGTCGGCGTTGAAGATGCGCGTCAAACGCGCGTGCGATCGCATGCAGTGGTTGCTGCGAGATGAAGAGGTGAGCGATGTCGGAACCTGACAATTCACCCTGGCTCCGAGCACTGGCGGACGAGCTCCGCGCCGAGGAGGCCGTTCGCCCCGCGTGGCGGGCGCGGCTCCTCGATGAAATCGCGCGCTCGCCGCGGCCACGCCCCGGGGATCCCGACGTACGCGACCTCCCGCCGATCGGCGCTGCGACTGGCGAACATGGCGCGACGACGGACGTGTTGCGGCCAAAGCGACGACTCACGCTCCATCCGCTCGCCGCGATCGCGGCCGCACTCGTCTTCGCCGCGCTCGGCGCAGGCGCCGCGCTTACGATCCTGCCGGCTCGCGGGCCCGACGCCGTCGATTCCATGGCGGCAGCTGCCCGCTCGGGCGCGGCCAAGGAGGCCGGCGCGATCGCGCTGCCCGTTGCTGACGCGACGTCCGATCGCGCGCTCGTGCGGTTCGAGCTGTCCGCGCCCGCGGCGTCGCGCGTCGCCCTCGTCGGCAGCTTCAACCGGTGGAATCCTGCCGCGACACCGCTCGAGCGCGACCCGGCCACCGGCAAATGGATGGTGGCACTGCAGCTGCCTCCCGGGCGCCACGTGTACGCGTTCGTCGTCGATGGGGATGTGACTGCCGACCCGGCCGCGCCGCGCGCCGCCGACGCCGACTTCGGCACGCCGAACTCGGTGGTCCTGGTGTCCGGACGGTCGTCGTGAGACGCGCGGCGCTCGTGGCCTTGCTGCTGATCGGCCCCGGAAGTGCCCTCGCGCAGGACCGTACGATTCCGGACAAGCTCGCCGCCCCCGCACGCGCCGCGTTGCAGCGGCTCATCGATTCGGCGGGCGTGGCCGGACTGCCGGTGGACCCGCTCTACTCGAAGGCTCAGGAAGGGGTGTTTCGCGGAGCGGATGACACGCGCGTGATCGCGGCAGTCCAGCGGCTCGCGCGCGACCTGGGGGACGCGCGCACCGCGTTAGGCGAGCGCGCGGCGGCGGAGGAGATCACCGCTGCGGCGAACGCCCTGCGTGCGGGGATCGCGACCACCGACCTGGCGCGACTCCGCGACGCGCGCGCGAAAGGGGGGAACGCGGATCATCGACTGACCGTCGCGCTGGTCGTCCTCGCTGATCTCGCGATGCGTGGCGTGCCGCCATCGCTCGCGGCTGCGTCGGTGAACGAGCTCGTGGCACGGAACGTCCCCGATGGTACGCTGGTCTCGTTCCGGCAGACCGTGGAGCGCGACCTGATGAATGGCCGCTCGCCGGCCTCGGCACTCGACGCGCGAACGCGCTCGATCATCGACGACGCGGAGCGCCGGAGACCCTAGCAGCGATTTGGTACGTAGGGGGTCAGAGTCCTAACCCATCGTTTTCACGCGTCGCGTGAAAACGATGGGTTAGGACTCTGACCCCTTACGGAGCGTTTTGTCGCACGATAGGAATTCCGCGTCCCCAACACGCGACCCTGACGCATGAGAAAGCTGCCTGACTTCCGCCTCGAGACGTACTTCTCGCGCTGGGAGTTCAACGCGCGATACAACCTCGCGGGCTCCGATGCGGAGTCGATGACGGTGCGCGAGTTACTCGGCATGGCCGACGCCCACGGCCGGCGAATCTGGGACGAGCTGCGCCTCGGCTACACCGAGACGTACGGATCACCCGTGCTCCGCGAGGAGATCGCCCGCACGTACGAGCAGGTCACTCCCGACGACCTCCTGTGCTTCGCCGGCGCCGAGGAGGGGATCTTCTGCGCCATGACCGCGACGCTCGAGCCCGACGACCACGCCGTCGTCGTCGTGCCTAACTACCAGTCGCTCGAGGAGCTTCCACTCAGCCTCTGCGCCGCCACCGGAGTGGCGCTGGACCCCGCGAACGGCTGGACGCTCGACATCGATGCAGTACGAGCCGCACTGCGTCCGAACACCCGCCTCATCGCGGTCAACTTCCCGCACAATCCCACGGGACGCGTGATTCCTCGCGAGGATTTCTCCGCCCTCGTGGCGCTCGCGGAGGAACGCGGCATCGTTCTCTTCTCGGACGAGGTCTATCGCGGGCTCGAACGTGACCCGTCGCTGCGGCTCCCCCAGGCGGCCGACCTGTCGCCTACCGCGATGTCGCTCGGGGTGATGTCCAAATCGTACGGGCTGCCCGGGCTCCGGGTCGGTTGGATCGCGTGCCGCGACCGCTCGGCACTGCGCCGGATGGAACGCATCAAGCACTACCTGTCGATCTGCAACTCGGCACCGAGCGAGGCACTTGCGATCATTGCGCTTCGGTCGCGGGAGCGAATCCTCGACCGGACGCGCGCGGTCATCCGTGCGAACGTCGAACGCTTGACGGCCTTCTTCGCCGACCGGCGCGAGCTGTTCGAGTGGTACGTTCCGGACGGCGGCTGCGTCGCGTACCCGCGATACCTCGGGCCGGAGGGCGTCGAGGAGTTTTGCCGAGCCGCCGTGGAGGAAGCGGGCGTGCTGTTACTGCCGGGAAGCATGTACACGTCACGCCTCGCGCCGACGCCGCCGGATCGATTCCGCGTGGGGTTCGGCCGGATCAACCTGCCCGAAGCACTCGCCGCGTTAGGCGAGCACCTCGACGCACGAATACGCGCCGCTCGGTGAGCGGGTGAAGGAGTGCGAAAAGCGAAGTGCGAACGGCGAAGTGCGAACGGCGAAGTGCGAACGGCGAAGCGCGAAAGGCGAAGCGCGAACGGCGAAGCGCGAACGGCGAAGCGCGAACGGCGAAGCGCGAACTCCCGTTCATTCCGTCCATCCCCGCCTGCCGTTCCCCACCTGACCCCGTCGCGATGCATACCCGCACGATGATGGTCTGCATTCGTCAGCCGAAGTCCTG
>DASURJ010000739.1:0-2845 GCA_036280115.1 Gemmatimonadaceae bacterium | reverse complement strand
GTTAGGCAGGACGTTCCGCGGTGAGGAGACCTGGGCGGCGAGTGGTCGTGTGGTCATGCTCAGCGATCGCGCCTGGCGCGAGCAGTTCGGCGCCGACCCGTCCGTGGTGGGCACGACGATCACGCTCGACGGGACGCCGCTCGAGGTGGTGGGTGTCATGCCCCCTCGCTTCGACTTCCCGACCGAGGAGGTCGATCTCTGGCGGTCGGTCGCCTTCACCGACGAGTTTCGCGCGGGCGACGGGTTCAAGCAAGCGCATTACCTCCGCGTCGTGGCGCGGCTCGGGCCCGCCGCGACGCCCGAACAGGCCGCCGCACAGCTCCGCGTCGTCAGCGAGCGGCTCGCGCGCGAGCGGCCCCTGTTCAACGAGTACGCGACCGCGGCGATGCGCCCGCTCAGGGAGGTGCTCGCGGGCCCAACCCGGTTGCCGCTTCTCCTGCTGCAGACGTCGGTCGTGCTCCTCCTGCTCATCGCCTGCGCGAACGTCGGCAACCTCCTCCTGGTGCAGGCCGCCGGACGCCAGCGCGAGACGTCGTTGCGTCTCGCGCTCGGTGCCGGTCGCTCGCGCGTCGTCAGGCAGGCACTGGCCGAGAGTCTGGTGCTGTCGGCGGTCGGCGGCGTGGGTGGGCTCGCGTTAGGGTGGATGGGTACGCGCGTTCTCGTGCGAATGCAGCCCGAACGCATGCTCCCGATGCAGCGCTTCGGTGTCGATGGCGACGTGATCGCCTACGTCGTGGTGATCACGATCGTCGCCGCGCTCGTGTTCGGCCTCGCGCCCGCGTTATGGATGCGACATCGCGACCCGGCGGAGACGTTGCGAGGCGGCGGGCGGGCCATCGCCGGGAGTCGCCACGCGCGTCGCTGGGGAAGCGCGCTCGTCGTGGCTGAAGTGGGGCTCGCGCTGCTGATCGCCGTCGGCGCCGGACTGCTCGCTCGGAGTCTCTGGCACCTCGGACAGGTCGACCCGGGCTTCGACACCCAAGGCGTGCTCGCGGTCAACTACTCACTCGGCAGTCAGTACGATACCGTCACGAAGGTCGAGGCGTTCAACCAGCGCCTGATCGAGCGCGCACGTGCCATTCCGGGCGTCACGCACGCGGCCACGTCCGACGCCGTGTCACTGGCCGGGAGAGGCTGGCAATCGGACTACATTGCTGCCGGGCGGCCCGCCGATGGCTACGGAACGAACGTGCTGCATCGCATCGTGTCGCCCGCGTACTTCGAGACGATGCGCATCCCGCTCAGGCGCGGACGGTGGTTCACGCCATCCGACACTCGGGATGCACCGCTCCTCGTGGTCATCAACGACGTGCTCGCCCGCACGTACTTCCCGGGGCAGGATCCGATCGGACAGCGCATTACGTTCGAGCGTGCGCCGACGGCCGACAGCGAGTGGTACACGATCATCGGTGTTGTCGGGGTGTACGGTGTGCTCGCGCACGCCGCGCGGCATCGGACGCGCGAGATAGGCATTCGTATTGCGCTCGGCGCGCAGGTCTCGCAGGTGCGCCGGCTCGTCGTGCGCGATGGGCTGCGTCTCGTCGGCGCGGGGCTGCTCGTCGGTGGTATCGCGGCGGTCGTATCGACGCGCGTGTTGCGGTCGCTCCTCTACAACGTCGCGCCGACCGATCCCGTCACGCTCGGAGCGGTGGCGGCGCTGATCGCGGTCACCGGGCTCGTTGCGTCGTGGCTTCCGGGGCGTCGCGCGAGTCGCGCCGATCCGATGATGGCGCTCAGGGCGGATTGATTGCGCGGCCCTCGGTCGGGACGGGGAATCCAAGTCATGAGTCGCCAGTAGAGAGTCAGCCAGCCGATGAGTCGTACGACTGTTCCGCTGGCTCACTCACGGCTGGCGACTCAGTACTTGGATCCTGCCTCCCGGTAGAGGGCCCGCCCCCCCACATGGAGTGCCAACGACCCGCGGACCTCATTCACTGCCTCCGCGCCGCCGGAGAATCCGGAGCCGTTCACCCTCCATCACCTCCGGGCGGGGACGACCACCATGCCCACGGGGACCGACCGCCAGTTTGCCCAGCGCCGCACCGAGCCGTCGCGGCCGCGCACCGCGAGTTGACTGGAAACTCCGCCATCCAGCAGCAGCGCACGTCGTGCACCTAACGACTTCATGAAGTCCGCCATCTCGAGGACCGTCGGCCCCCAGGGCAGGGTGGGCGCCGCACCGCCCAGACCCGTGTAACGCGTCAGGACGAACACGACCGACCCATCGCCGAGGACGCCGATCGCGAGACGCGAGTCGCGGTGATCGAGGTCTACCCCTCGGCCGCTCTCCCGGAGCTCCCAGGGTAAGTCACCATCGCCCATGAGCAGGGCAGGATAGGATTGAAACGCAAGGTGCGACCGGCCGCGCCAGGCGGGAATGTCATCGGGTTCCACGAGCGCCGGCATGCCCGCGCTATCCACCACGAACGCCATCGCCACGCTGCCGCGGCCGGGCGGTTGCGCTTCGAATCCTTCGCGCACGAGCCAGCCCCACGGAGTTCCCATGGCGAACTGCCCCGTGTTGAGCGCCACGAGCGCGTCCGACGGCATGCGGTCGATCGACCACGCCCCGCGCATACCGAAGTCACGCGTCGCTGTGTCCAGCCGGAAGCGAACGGCCGCCGGGTCGATACGAATCGCGATCGCCTGCACGACCGAGAGCGGGCCGTCAGTCGCCATCCGGATGTCGCGCTGCCAGACGCCCGGCTGCACCGGTCTCCACAGCCCGCCTGCCACGAGTGCGAGCTGGGCGAGCGCGAGCATCACTTCTCGAGGACGTCGAGCAGCATCATGATCTCCTCACACTGCGGCATGAGGAGCCGTGCCTCCATCGCCGTATACACGT
>DASURJ010000738.1:0-11496 GCA_036280115.1 Gemmatimonadaceae bacterium | reverse complement strand
CCGTTTCAACCCTCCGTTCTGGATGCCGGACCTGGCGCGAGACGCGTCCCCTCATCCGGCCGTTTCGGCCTCTTCCGCGTCATCGCCGTTCCGACACACCCGCGCGCAGCGGACGGTTCGGATCCCACGCCTCACGCGTCGGGGTCGGGTGGCGGGAGCGTCGGGTCCTCGGACGACTTCAGCGCCTGGGCTATCCGGCGCGCGCGGCGACGACGCACGACAACCAGGAACACGAGCAACACGCCGGCGACGATGAATGCGGCCGCGACATCCTCGTAGCGTCGCAGATGACCCAGGATGCGCACCGCGGTCTCACCGAAAAGCCACCCGACGAACGTGAACGTCGTCGCCCAGAGCAGCGCCGCAACGGCGGTGCCGATGAGGTAGATGGGCATCCGGAGCCGCGCCGCACCGCACGCGATCGGGAGCACGATCCGAATTCCGAACGCGAATCGCACCGCGAACACGCTCTGCCATGGACTGCGCCTAACGTACACGAGCAGCGGCGTCAGGTACCGTCGCACGCGCGGGAACCGCTTCCGGACCCAGCGTCCCCGCCAGCGCCCGAGCGCATACAGTCCCGTCGCCGGCAGCCACGTCCCGATGGCGCACGCCAGCACGACGCGCGCGAACCCGAGGTGCCCCTCGTAGGCCGCGAACCCCCCGAGAATCGCGGCCGCTTCCTCAGTGAGAATGGCCGACGCGCCGAGCGCGATGTACGCCCACGCGTCGGCCAGGCGGCTAAGGAGGGTTCCGGATTCCACGGGGCTGGAATCTAAATACAGGAACAGCGCTGGTCGCTGTTAGCTGGAACTGGTTGCTGCGGGGTTTAACGGCCGAAACCCTCGGGAAGCTCCGCTAGGATACGGAGGCCTCCCGAGGGTTCCGCCTTTTCACCCTGCAGCAACCAGTTCCAGCTAACAGCTACCAGCGCTGTGTTTCCCCAAGTCTTAGTCGCCTGTCTCTGGTGCGAGCGCCGGAACCGGGTACTCGGCCGTCTTCTGCTTGACGCGCATGCCGAACCGCTGCGCCAGTGCCGCGCGCCACTCGTCGAGGATCTCGTAGAACGTCGGGATCGCGATCAACGTCAGCAACGTCGACGTGATCACGCCGCCGATCACCGCGATGCCGAGCGGAGCGCGGAACTGCGCACCCTCGCCGCGGCCGAGCGCCACCGGCAACATGCCCGCGATGAGCGCGACCGTGGTCATGAGGATCGGACGCAAACGGATCGCACCCGCCTCTACCAGGGCATCACGCAGGTTCATCCCCTGCTTCTCGCGCGCCCACTTCGCGAAGTCGATGAGCAGAATCGCGTTCTTCGCCACGATGCCCATGAGCAGGATCACACCGATCAGGCTCATGATGTTGATCGTGTTGTTCGTGAGCGCGAGGCTCAGCATCACACCGATCAGCGACAGCGGCAGCGACAGCATGATCGCGAGTGGATCGAGGAACGACCCGAACTGCATCACGAGAATCAGGTACATGAGACCGACCGCGACGCCAAGCGCGAGGAAGATCTGTCCGAACACCTCGTCCTGCGACTGCGCTTCCCCACCCTTCTCCACACGGATCCCCGGCGGCGGCTGCAGCGCGAGCATCCGGTTGAACGCGTCGTTCGTCACCTCGCCCATCGACCGGCCGGACGTGTTGAACTCCACCGACACGACCTTGTCGCGGTTGAGATGGTTGATGACCGCCGGGCCGACGCCCTGTCGCACCGTCGCCACCTGACCGAGCGGCGCCGTCGTCGGTACGCCATTGGGGCCCGCGATCACGAGGGGGAGTTGCCGCAGGTCGGCCGCGCGGCGTCGCGCCTCGGGCGCGAGCCTGACGGTGACGTCACGCATCTCACCGCTCGGATCCTGCCAATCGCCGGCGTCGATACCCGCGAATGCAGGCCGCAGCGCCTGCGCGACCTGACCTACGGTCACACCGATGCTTCCCGCCACGCCGCGGTTGAGATCGACCGTGAGCTCCGGTTTCTGCCCTTTCGTGGACAACGACACGTCCACCGCGCCGGGCACCTTCTGCACCTCTGCGAGCGCGAGCTCGGAGAACTTGGCCAGCTCCGCCGTGTTGTTGCCTCGGATCTGGAGCTGTACCTGCTTTCGGCCGCCGCCCCAGTCGTTGGAGAACACCGCGATCTTCGCCCCGCCGATCGGCTTGAGGTCATCGCGGAAGCGCGCCGACAGCGCCTCGACGCCGTCGCTCCGTTCGCTCGTTGGAACGAGCGCAACGTACAGCTTCGCGAGATCCACCGCGCCGGCCGCACCGCCGCCAATGGTCGTGTACACGTACCTGACTTCCGGGTACGTGCGGAGCTGCCGCGCGACCTCCTCGGCCTTGAGGCGCGTGTACTCGATGTTCGAGCCCGGCGGCGTCTCGACCGTCACGTTGATCTCCGCCTGGTCATCCTCGGGGAAGAACCCGAACCCGACGTGCATCCACTGCGGCACGACTCCCAGGAGCATGGCCGGAATCGCGACGCCAACGGCCACGGCCCCGAGCTTCACGTACCAGCGGCGCGAGCGGCCGAGCAGGAACACGGCTGCCGCGACGCCCACCAGCACGACGAGCAGACCGGGAATACCCTTGGTGGGAAGCGTGAATGCGCCGAGAAACGTCCCGATGGCGATCACCGCGATCGCCGCCCGGTGATCGAGCGCCCACGCGATCACACGCTTGTAGTTCTGCGCCTGACGATTGAACCAGTGGTTGAACTTGTCGAGCTGTCGCGTGATCCACGCCTTCTCGTGCTCTTCCCTGTGCGGGTCGGCCCAGTACGCGGAGAGCATGGGGTCGAGCGAGAACGACACGAACAGCGACACGAGCACCGAGCACGCCATGGTGAGCGCGAACGGCTTGAACCACTGACCACCGACACCAGGCATGAACGCGATCGGCACGAACACCGCAATGATCGAGAACGTCGTCGCGGCGACGGCGAGCCCGATCTCATCGGTGCCCTCTCGTGCCGCCGTGTAATGGTCTTTCCCCATCTCCACGTGCCTGACGATGTTCTCTCGCACCACGATCGCGTCGTCGATCAGGATACCGATCGCGAGCGAGAGCCCGAGCAGCGACATCGTGTTCAGGGTGAAGCCGAACGCCCACACGGCCACGAAGCTCGCGAGCACCGAGACCGGCAGCGCGAGACCCGTGATCACCGTGGACCGCCACGAGTTCAGAAAGAGAAAGACGACGAGCACGGTGAGCGCCGCGCCCTCGAGCAACGCCTCCTGCACGTTCGCGACCGAGTTCCGAACACGCTCGCCGCGGTTCTTGATCACGTCGATGGTCGTGCCGGCCGGAAGCCCCTTCTCGAGCTCGTCGATCCGCGCAATGAGCTGGTCGGCGACGTGCGTGGTGCTGTACCCCTTCGACTTCTTGATGTCGATGCCGACGGACTCGCGCGAGCTCGGCGTCTTGGCGTCGCTGTACAGGGCGAGCGAGCGCGCCTCCTCGGTGCCGTCGAGAACGTCGGCGACCTGACCGAGACGTATCACCTGTCCGTTCCGCTCGGCGACGATGATCTGCTCGAAGTCTTCCGGCCGCTCGAGGCGACCGCGGAGCCGGATCGAGCGCTCGTCGAGATCACCCGTCACGCGACCCACCGGCGCGGCGAGGTTCTGCAGCTGCAACGCCTGTACGAGCTGCGAGACACCGATACCGGCGGCCTGCAGCGCGTCCGGCTTGATCTGCACGGTGAGCTCTCGCTCGACCTTGCCGGGCACCTCCACCTCGGCCACGCCCGCGATCGAGCGCAGCTCGCGCGTGATCCCGGGATCGGCCAGGCGTGTGAGCTCGCCGGGCGAGAGCGTGTTGGAGGACAAGGCCAACGACACGATGGGAAGGTCCGTGTCATTGAACTTCTTGATGATCGGCTCCTCCATCTCGGGCGGCAGGTCCTGACGGATGCCGGAGATGGCGTCGCGGATGTCCTGTGTCGCCTCCTGCAGCGGCTTGTCGAACAGGAACTCGACCATGATGGTCGCGAACCCGTCCTCGGCGGTGCCCATGACGTTCTTCACGCCGCTGATCGACGAGATGGCCTCCTCGACCGGATCGAGGATTTCCTTCTCGACGCCGTCAGGCGCCGCACCCGGGTACGGGATGCCGATGGTCACGAACGGCGGCGCCACATCCGGGAACTCGTCCGTCTGCAGCTTGAAGAGCGCGATCAGTCCGAACACGACGAGCGCGAGCATCGACACGACGGTGACGATGGGGCGCTTGATCGCAAAGTCCGAGATTAACATATGGTGCTCTCCGAAATCACTTCGGCGTTAGGTAAGCACTGTCGTTCCGAGCGGAAGCCCGGAGGGCCGCAGTCGACGAGTCGCGGTGTCATTCCGAGCGGAGCGCCGCAGGCGCGCAGTCGAGGAATCGCGCTCCTCCCGGTAGAGGGGTCCCTCTGTCGGGACGACTGCGATTCCTCGCTGCGCTCGGAATGACGTCAAGGCTTCGTATCCGTAGGAGTATTCACACGCACCGGCGTGCCCGGCGTGATACCGCGCGCGGCACCCACTAGCAGCGTGTCGCCCGGCGCGAGTCCCGCCTTGACCTCGACCTGCTCCGAGTCCTCGTCGCGCAGCCCGAGCTCGACGTCCACGCGCTCCACCTTGCCATCCTTCAAGCGGATGGCGAACGGCTTCACGCCCGTGATATCGATCGCGCTGCTCGGCGCCACGAGTGCCGTGTGGCTCTCGCTTGCGACGCGTCCCTCGGCGAACAGACCGCCGACGAGGTTGTTGCCCGCGTTCGGGATCGCGACAACCACGCGCACCTGGCCAGTTGTCGGGTCCGCAACCGGGTTGATGCGAGTGATGCGACCCGAGAAGGTCCGTCCCGGGTAGCCGCTGACGCTGAACTGCACCGGCGACCCGACCTTAATGGCGGCAAGCTGATTCGCCGGCACCGAGCCCTCGAGACGCATGCTCGACGGGTCGACGATCATGAACATCTCGCCGCCGGGTTGCACGACGTCACCGCCCGAGACGTGCCGCCGGGCGACGATGCCGCTGAACGGTGCACGGAGCTGCGCGTCGGCGAGCTGCTTCTCCTGCAACGTCAGGCGCGCCTTCGCGTCCGCGAGCTGGGACTGCGCCGCCTCGTTCTGCGTGCGCGCCGTCTCGAGATCGCGGTCCGCGATGGCGCCGGCAGCCGCGAGCCGCTCGCTCCGCTCGAGGTTGCGCTTGGCGACATCCGCGGCGCTCTGCGCAGACGTCACCGCCGAGCGCGCGGAGAGATACTGATCACGGATGGTGCGGTCATCGATCCGCGCGAGCAGTGTTCCGTCTCCGACGCGGCTGCCCTCATCGACGAACGTCTGGAGGACGGTGCCCGAGATCTGCGCGCGCACCGTTGCCTCCTGCGCCGCCTGCAGGTTGCCGGAAATGGCGGGCCCTGTCGCCAACTCGGCCTGCTTCACGACCACGATGTTCTCGGTGCCGATGGTGGTCGGCGCCGGAGTCACGTTACTCGCGTCCTTCGCTTCACTCTTGTCGCAAGCCGCGAGCGCCAGCGCTGAAAGCAGGGCCAGTGTCGTGCGCACGCCGCGACGGTTCATGAGTCCTTGCATTGGAGTCGTGCTCCGTTACTGTCCGGTTCCGGTGACGCTGGCGGCTTGTGTCGCCCGCGGTTGTTGTTGTGGTCGTTGCGGTTGTTGCTGCTGGAGTCCTCCGGCCCCTCCAGCGGCCGGAACTGGCGCGCCCGATCCTCCTCCACCCCCCGCGCCCGATCCCCCACCGCCCGCGCCGAGCGGCAGGTCCTTGAGCAACATCAGACGCAGCCGCGCGACCTGGAAGTCGCGTTCGGCCTGCGCACGGTTCGCGCGCGCCTGCTGGAGCAGGACACGCGACTCGCTGAGCTCGAGCTGCGTGGACAACCCCTCGCGGTACCGCACCTCGGCGATGTTGTACGCGCGCGTCGCCTGCTCGGCGGTCCCACCGCTCGCGGCAAGCGTGGCAGCAGCCTGCTCGAGCTGTGCGACAGCCTGGCGTGCGTCGAGCGCCGCCAACTCCCGCGTCTGTTGCAGGCGCGCCTTCGCCTCGACGACGTTCGCCTCGGCGACGACGTTCTGACCGCGCACGCGCCCGCCGGTGAAGAGGGGCATCGATGCGCCCAACGTCACCGTCCAGTTGTTCACGAACGAGTTCCACTCCGGGACGCCGCTCTCGGGGAACGCGACGCGCCCGTACGACGTGGACAGCGTCAGGCTGGGCAGATAGTCCGACCTGGCGATGCGCTTCTCCGCCTCCTGCACCGTCAGGTTCTCTTCGAGCTGCCTAACGGTCGCGCGGCCCTCCGCGGTCGTGTCGGACCGCTGGACGACGGAGTCCGTGAGCGCCATGACCATCTGCGCCGCGGTCGCAGCGTTCGTGGCCTGGGTGAGCAGTCCCGCCGGCGTCCCGTCACCAATACCATCCGTGAGGGTGATCGAGTCCGTGTACGGCAGGTTGAGCAGCTGCTTGAGTCGCAGATAGCTCAACTCGCGAGTCGTCCTCGCCTGCAGCAGGGCCGGGACCTGATTGTCGCGCGTGACGCGCGCCCGCAGCAGGTCGAACTCGGACTGATTTCCGACCTGGCGCGCGAGTGACGTCTGTCGCAGCGCCTCCTCGGTCTGCGCGAGTGACGAGTCGGCGATCGCGACGAGGCGATCGGCGAGCGCCGCGTCGTAGTACGCCTGCGCGACGTCCAACCGCAGCTGCGCACGCTGCGCCGCGAGCTCGATGTCCGCCACTTGGCGACCGGCCCGTGCGGCGCGGTTCTGTGCCTGAACGCGCCCACCGCTGAACAGCTCCACCGACCCCGTCAGACCGAGCTGATACTGGTTCTTGGCACCGAAGCCGACCCGGGTGAAGTCGATGCCGCCGCTGCTCGAGCAACGAGAGAACGCCTCGAGACCCGCGAGTCGCTCGGCCTGCGGTGCGCCGGCAGCTGCGAGATACCGGGTGCACGGCTGAAAGTAGGTGGTGGTATCGTTCGGCGGTGCGGGTGGCACGTTAGGCCCGGGCGTTCCCTGCGACCCCTGCAGCACCTCGAACTGACTCTTGAGCGTGCGCGTGTACTGGAGCGAGCCGTTCAGCTGCGGCAGGTACTGACTCCGGGCCTGGAGCAACTGGCCGCGCGCGCGATCCACGCCCGCGCGGGCGATGTCGATGTTCTCGCTCTCGCGCTCGGCGATGCGCATGGCGTCATCGAGCGAGAGCGCGCGTACGGTTCCGGGCGCACCCGCCGTCGGCCGAGCAGATGCAGGCTGCTGCGCCGCGAGCGATGACGCGGCGAATGGCGAAAGCATCATGGCGGCCGAGACGGCAAGCGCACCAAATCGTTGGCGAGGAAGCATGGGACTGGTACCAAGCGGAGGAAAGAAGTCAGCGCCGCGGGTTGCCGTGGGGACTGCGGGCCCCGCGGGGGCGCTGATGTGGGGGTGTGGGCCGCGCCTGAGTCCGGCTCTGGCGCTCGCCACACCCGACAGCTCGGAGAAAGAGGCGCGCGTAGAGCGCCGCGGCGTCGGTCTCCGGTTGCGGGTACAATGTCGGCATCATCTCGCGCCCCATCGCATCGGCGAACAGCGCGCTGATGAGCATGGCCGCGGCGGCGCTCACCTCGGCGTCGGAGATGGCGGCGCCGCGATGCTTGAGCTTCAGGCCGTACGCTCGGAGCTCCTGGAAGGCGCCTTGGGTGCCTTCGGACATGCACGGTGCCATTTCGGGGTGCTCTTCGATCTCGCCCATGGCCTTGCGGATCATGGAGCGGGCGGCGCGGAGGTGCGCGAGCTGGACGTCGCACCACGCCGAGAGCTCCTGCTCGGGGTTGGTGGGCTCGTCCGGCAAACCGACGGGGTCGGTTTGGCGCGGGGCGTGCTCGCGGAGCGCCTCGGCAATGAGCGCGGACTTCGAGCCGAAGAGGCGGAAGAGCGTGACTTCGTTCACCCCGGCTTCATCGGCGATGCGCCGGGTGGTTGCGCCGCGGAATCCGGACTCACCGTAGATGCGCGCGGCCGCGGCGAGGAGCTTTTGTCGGCTGGCCATAAGAGGCGGCTAATCTAGGGAGCCCGGTAGATGAATGCAAGTAGTTACTTACATGCAGAGGGCGCTTGAAGCGCCGCTGCAGCCATTAGCCGTCAACCATCAACTCGGACTGCGGACGGCACTGGTTTGCGCCCGTTCCTGAGCGGATGGCTGATGGCTGATGGCTGATAGCTGCGTTGCACTCGCTGCGCTGCAATCGCAGCGTGTGCAACGCTTGTGTGTTCAACTGTGGTTCCCCATGTTCGACTCGTTGTCGCGGAGCGTCCTCGTGAATGATCTTCTCGAGCGGCTGCAAGGAATTCTGAGCGACCGCTATCGGTTCGAGCGCGAGCTCGGCCGCGGCGGCATGGCTGTCGTCGTACTCGCCCAGGACGTGCGGCACCAGCGCCCCGTCGCCATCAAGGTCTTCCGGTCGGACGTCGGGGACACCACCGGCGTCGAGCGCTTCAAGCGCGAGATCCGACTGCTCGCACGCTTGCAGCATCCGCATATCCTGCCGCTCTACGACTCCGGGACCACAGCGGGAACGAGCTACTTCGTCACGCCGTTCATCGAAGGCGAGTCGCTCCGTCAGCGCCTGCGTCGAGAGCCGCAGCTTCCGATCGATGAAGCGGTTCGCCTCACCACCGAAGTCGCGGACGCACTCGATTTCGCCCATCAGCACGACGTCATACATCGGGATATCAAGCCCGAGAACATCCTCCTGCACGATGGCCACGCCGTCGTGGCCGACTTCGGAATCGCGCGCGCCATCCGACGGAGCGGTGCGGAATGGACGACGGCAGCCGGAATGGCTGTCGGCAGTCCCGCCTACATGAGCCCCGAACAGGCGAGCGGGGAACGCGAGATCGACGGGCGAACCGACATCTATAGTTTGGCGAGCGTGCTGTACGAGATGCTCACCGGCCGTCCTCCGTTCACCGGGCCAACCGCGCAGTCGGTAATTGCGCAACGCATGACCGTCCCGCCGCAGCCGGCACGCTCGTTTCGTATGACGGTGCCGCCTCCACTCGACGCCGCCATCGTCAAGGCGCTCGCGCGCGCACCGGACGACCGGCACCGCACCGCGTCGGAATTCGGCGCAGCCCTGACCGCGACCGAGGGGAGCCCCGAACGCCGTCGGCGATGGTGGCACTTCGCCCGGCCGGCATCGCCGTAAGGACCTGACGTCATCGGAGCCGGCGGGCGCCGGGACATCACCGCGCGCCGAACCCGGCAGATGTGAGCCGAGTCACATCGCGAGGCCGCGCGGTTGCGCCTGTCGCGCCGTGTCGACACGGGCAAGCGGCGTGTGGTCCGCAAGCTACACCACGCGACGACCACGACCACCCGCACGGGCCGTGCATGCCGTTGACTCGCCGCACGTTAGGCCACCGGTCGGGCCTGGCACCCGTCCTGCCTTCCGTCACGCCGCAAGCACGAACTCTCACACCCCGAACACCCGGAACATCATGCGTCGGTCGTCCGCCAGACTCGGCTTCACGTTCATCGAGCTCCTCGTCGTCATGGCCGTCCTTGGCATCCTCGCGGCGGTGGGCGTCCCTCGCATCCGCAACATGAAGGAGCGCGCGTACCAGGCGACGCTCCGAAGCGACCTTGGCGCGATGCGCACGGCGCAGGAGGCCTTCTTCGCCGAGAACAAGGAATACGCGACGGAGGTCACGCTCCTCGACTTCCGCCCGTCGACCAACGTGACCGTGTCGATCGTGTCCGAAGATCCAACCCGCGGTTGGAAGGCCGCCGCCAAGCACAAATGGCTGGACCTGCCATGCATCACCGCGGCCGGGGAAGAGGCCGTGGGAGTCGAGAGCGGCGCGATCGTATGCCCGAATCTGCTCACGGCGGCATCCGCGGCGACGTCGAAGTAGCCCGACGCACGGCCGCGTCCGTGAACGGGATGCGGATCCGACAGATGGGGCGGATCGAAACGGATCGCTCCGTGCCCGGGACGCGCCCTCGCCCGAACGAGCCGACGGGCTGAACTGAATATTCGCGCCCGCGAGTAGCTTTCGCGGGTGCCCACGCGCGAGACGACGTTCTCCCCTGATGCCACGCGGGTCGCGCAGCCGCACCCGCCCGGGCCGCACCGGCGTGTACCCTTGCTCGACGCGCGCCGCATGCGCCGCGACCCGCTCGCCCTCCTCGGCGCGCTCGCCGAGGAGTACGGCGACATCGTGCGCGTCCCGTTAGGCCCCGAGACGCTCTATCTCGTCAACCACCCCGATCTCGTCCGGGACGTCTTCGTCACGAACCACCGGTACTTTCACAAGGGACGGGGGCTCGAGCGGGCGAAGATGCTCCTCGGCGAAGGGCTGCTGACGAGCGAAGGCGAGTTTCACCTCCGGCAGCGTCGCCTCGCCCAGCCCGCGTTTCACCGCCAGCGCATTGCCGCCTACGGCGCCACGATGGCCTCGTACGCCGCCGCGCGCCGCGACCGGTGGCATGCCGGACAGGTCATCGACGCACATCGGGAGATGATGGCCCTCACGCTCGCGATCGTGGGCAAGACGCTCTTCGACGCGGACCTCGAGGGCGAGGCGGGCGAGATCGGCGAGGCGCTCACGACGACGTTCGAGTCGCTCAACATCTGGCTCTTTCTCCCCTTCGGCGAGCTGCTCGAGCGCCTCCCGCTCCCCGCGACGCTCCGCTTTCGCAGAGCCCGGGCTCGACTCGATGCGACGATCTATCGCCTCATCGACGAACGCCGACGAAGTGGAACGGATCACGGCGACCTCCTCTCGATGCTTCTGCTCGCCCAGGACACCGAGGGAGACGGCGGGCGGATGACCGACCTCCAGCTTCGTGACGAGGCGATGACGATCTTCCTGGCGGGGCACGAGACGACGGCGAACGCGCTCACCTGGACCTGGTATCTCTTGTCGCAGCACCCCGACATCGAAGCCCGCATGCACGCCGAGGTCGACTCGGCGTTAGGCGGCGGGGCGCCGGGCGTCGAGGACCTGCCGCGGCTCCCCTACACACGCATGGTGCTCGCCGAGTCGATGCGGCTGTATCCGCCGGCGTGGATCGTCGGCCGACGCGCGATCGCGCCGTTCGACATGCGCGGATATACGATTCCGGCGCGCTCGATCATCCTGCTCTGCCAGTATCTCATGCACCGCGATGCGCGCTGGTTCCCCGACCCCACGCGGTTCGATCCCGACCGGTGGACGCCCGAGCGCCAGGCCGAGCGACCGAAGTTCTCGTATTTCCCCTTCGGCGGCGGCCCGCGCGTATGCATCGGCGAGCAGTTCGCCTGGATGGAAGGAGTGCTGTTGCTGGCGACGATCGCACAGCGATGGCGCCTCGGCCTCGTTCCGGGGCATCTGATCGCGCTTCAGCCGATCATTACGTTGCGGCCAAGGTTTGGAATGAAGATGGTGGTTGGGAGGTGGGAATAGCTGCGAACGGCGAAGTGCGAACGGCGAAGTGCGAACGGCGAAGTGCGAACGGC
>DASURJ010000737.1:0-2820 GCA_036280115.1 Gemmatimonadaceae bacterium | reverse complement strand
GGTCAGGAGCACTTCGTCGTCGAAAGGCTTCGTCAGGAACTCCACCGCTCCCGCCTTCATCGCCCGCACGGTCATCGGCACGTCGCCGTAGCCGGTGATGAAGATGATCGGCATGTCGAGCCGGTCGTCAGCGAGGCGCTGCTGGAGCTCGAGGCCGTTCAGGTCGGGGAGCGAGACGTCGAGGACCAGGCAACTCGGAACCGCCACGCGAGGCCTCGCCAGGAACGCCGTGGCCGACGCGAACGTCTCCGGTTGCCAGCCGGCGGAGTGGACCAGGAGCTCCAGCGATTCACGCACAGACACGTCGTCGTCGACGATGAACACGATCGGCGTCGATTGCGAATCGGCCAGTGCCCACCTGGCGTCGGGGAATTTCGCTGAGCTCATGAGCGCACCACCGTCAACCATGCAGTCTGTCGCTCATTGTGTCCGAAGTGCGACACCGAGCGCCTCCATCAACGCCGTTTCGGTGAACGGCTTGAACAGACAAGCCGCCGCACCGGCCGCGAGCAGTCGCGGGCGAATGCCCTCCTCTCGCTGGCCGGTGATGAAGATGATAGGAATGGGCCATTGGCGGCGGGATAGCTCGAGCTGGAGCGCCGGCCCACTCATGCCGGGCATCGCGATGTCGAGGATCAGGCATCTGGTGTCCGCGATACAGTCGGATACCAGGAATTCCTCCGCGGACGCGAACGCTCGGGCGTCCAAGCCGAGCTCCCGCAACAGGTCGGGCAGCGATTCGCGCACGGACTCATCGTCGTCGACGACCGACACGAGTGGACGAATCGTCGTCACGCATTCTCCATGGCAGCCGGGCCTTCACGTGCGACATCCGATCCCGGGAGCACATTCATGGCGTTGACGAGCCCGTTGTCCACGACGCTCCTCTTCGGCTGGGGGGAGACTGACGTCGATCCGACGATGGTCGGCCGAATACCGACGGTCGATGATACTTTGGTGTTGGTTCACGACGGCGAGGGACTTTCCGGGATCGTCAACAGCCGAATTCCGGAGAGATCCAGGCGCAGGAAACCCGGTGTGCGAACGATGCACAGCACCGCTGTGTCGCACGCAGGGCATCGCAGCACAGTGCCCATGGGTTGCCCGTACTCGAGTAGCGCCCCCAGGGGCCCTACGGTACCACAGCCGCCGCAGGATGCGAGGGCGGTGGTCATCTCGTGCGCAAACACGTCGCGGAGAATTCCGCCCGCCGCGTTACCGTCGAGGTGATTCTCTTCGGGCTGCATGGCATCCCTCCAGGCTCCCTGTTCTCGAGCGATCATCGTTTCACGCGCCGCGCTAGCCCGTGGGACCGAATCGCTCCGTGCGGACGCGCGACGCCGCGTGCCCGAGCTCCACGAGCAGCGACGCTACCGATCCCACGAACTCCGTCGGGCCGCACACGTACGCGTTGGGGGTGGCGGACGGTGGCCAGCTCACCGATTCGAGCATCGCGCGGTCGACGCGACGGCGGTACCCGGTCCACGCGACGGGCGCCTCCCTCGTGAACGTCAACATTACTTCCACGGCGGGCGGGTCGGCGAGCTGCTCGAGCTCCGCGCGGTAGATCACGTCGTCCGGGGTCCGAGCGGAGTAGAGTAAACGCACCGCCACTGCGGCGCGCGCCGGCGGATCAGCGCGCGCGTGGCGGCGCAACATCGCCATCAGGGGCACGATCCCGGAGCCGCCCGCGACGAGCAGCAGTGGTCCGCCAACGGCGATATCCCAGACGAAGTAGCCACCGATCGGACCGCGGATCTCGAGCCCGTCGCCGCGGCGCAGCTCGTCGACGAGGTACGGCGAGACCTCCCCGTCGTCGAGTCGCTCCACCGTGATCGCTATGCTGCGCTCGCCTGGTGGTGAAGCGATCGAGTACGACCGCTGCGCCTGGTATCCGTCCTCGGCGACGAGCCGCACATCGACGTGCTGTCCAGCGCGGTGGCCCGGCCACTCGGGTACGTCGAGCACGATCGTCCGCGCTCGCGGCGTTTCGTCGAGCACATCAATTACGTTCGCTACCCGCCACTCGAGTCGACCGGCGGCTTCAGGGATCGCCCTGGTATCGCTGCTCACGCCACGGGTCTCCGCGGTTGTGATATCCGAGCTGTTCCCAAAAACCCGGACTGTCGGTGTTCGTGAACTGCAGGCCGCGCACCCACTTCGCGCTCTTCCAGAAGTAGAGATGTGGAACGAGCAGCCGCGCCGGTCCACCGTGCTCGGGGTCGAGTGGTTTGCCGTCGTACGCGAACGCGACCCACGCCTTGCCGGCGGTCACGTCCGATAGCGGGAGGTTGGTCGTATACCCGCCGTCACAGAACGCGACCACGAACGCTCCGCTGCCGACGTCGTGCGGCGCAGCGGCGGCGAGCAGGGTGTCGACCGACACGCCCTCCCACCGCGTCCCGAACTTCGACCATTTGGTCACACAGTGAATGTCGACGACCGGTGTGTCGCGCGGGAGCGTCTGGAATTCGTCCCACGACCAGCGAGCCGAGCGGCCGTCGGCGTCGCGAATCGTGAAGTCCCACGTCGAGAGTGGCGTCCGCGGCGTGGGGCCGGCGGAGAGGACAGGGAACGCGCTCGTCTCGTACTGCCCGGGAGGGAGGCGAGGCGCATCGACCATCCGGGCGTTTCGAGCGCGGAAGCCGCGGGCGATGAACGGTTCGTGAGCCATTTGGTCGTCTCCCGTTAGGCAGAGTGGCACCTCAGCCGGCGGTCGCCATCGCGGTGCGGGCTCCGCGTGGTTGGTACGTTCCGGGTTCGGTTCGGAAGCTCACCGCGAGGCGGGTCCATCCGTTGATCGCGATGATGGCCATTGTG
>DASURJ010000736.1:0-2272 GCA_036280115.1 Gemmatimonadaceae bacterium | reverse complement strand
ATTCCGAGCCAGCCTAACGCGGACATTGTGACCGACCCAGGTCGGCCGGCGCACGGCCGATGTGAGGCCCGGCGTCATCATCCGGCCGACCATGAAACGCGTGGTTCCCGTCACGGCTCCCGGCGCGGAATCGGGTGCATCCTTGCAACCGTCGAGGGTGACTTTGGATACCGGAGCCACCAATGCGCTCGTTCGTTCTCCTGCTTGCCGTCGGCGCGAGCTTCGCTGCGCCGACGCACGCAGGTGCCCAGGCCTCAACAACACCACGGACATCCAGTCCGAAGCTGTGGGCCATGTTGTCTGCTGGCCGCGGCGACCTTCAAGTCAACTGTGGGATTTGCCGCCGCAACGACCAATCGTCGTGGGCGGCCGACATCGCCGTCGGCGGATGGCTGAAGCCGAGGACCATCATCGGCGCCGAGCTCGGCGCGTGGCGCCTCGGAGGCGATGAGGCGACGCAACGTGTGATGCTCGTGAGCGCGGTCAGTCAGTTCTATCCGGCGGAGCGCGCGCGAGTGTTCGTGAAGCTCGGCGTCGGCGTCATGGGGTACCGATCCACGGACGGCGAGCAGTCGCTCTCCGCACGCTCGCTCGCGCTGCAGGCCGGCTTCGGTTGGGACATCAAGGTACAGGGGCGCTACGTCGTGGCGCCGCAGGCAGCGCTCGTCCAGGGGTTCAACGGCGGACTGTACCTCGACGACGCGAAGGTGACCGGCGCCTCGCAGGTCAAGCTGTTGCGGTTCGGTCTCGGCGTGGGGGTGGGCCGATGAGACACGCCATTCGATTCCCCGCCGCGGCGATGCTCATCGCCGTGACGGCCAGTACGATGGCCTGCGCGAGTGACGAGAGCGCGGCACCGGTCGAGGTCGTGGCCACGGGGCCATCGCGCGCCTTCGGCCTCTGGACGCCTGGGCCTAACGACAGCTGCACGAAGGAGCAGCACGACGCGTATTCCGTCGTCGGCCCCGACGGCAAGCGCTATCCGACCTGGCACCCGCCGGTCGATCCGACGAGCGGCTGCGCGTTCGGACACGAGCACGGCCGCGACCCGCGCGGCTCCGATCTCTACCAGATCGTCGGGGACATGCCGCTGGGCGTCGCGAACGAGGCGCTCGAGACGTGGGACCCGGCCAATCCCCGGCGCGAGGACCACGTGGGGCACAAGATCGACTGGGAGAATGACGTCCGCATGCAGGTCAAGACCGCGGTCGCGTCTGCGATTCTCGAGGTCACCTGCGACGTCCTCGTGAAGCTCCACCAGGGGACGCACTCGAAGGACGCGTTCACGAACAACCTGCACGAGATGGTCTACCACGTCCGGTGCAACGACGGGACGCAGGCCCATCTGACGTTCATGGCGGCAATCGGCACGCCCGGTGAGTTCGTGCGCTCGTGTAACCACGAGCAGCACGTGACGGTGGGCGTCGCAACGCCGCCGAACTCGCCGAACGGTGGCGGGAAGCGCGTCCTGCCGGATGCCGGCTGCGTGGAGGAGTTCCTCGTCAACAACGCCGGCAACAGCTCGGACTTCGGCCGCGGGCTTCACGAGAGTTGGCAAACGTCGAACAGCATCAGGACGGCCGACGGCCATACCCTCGCGTCCTTCGACCCGTACTTCCAGGTGAACTTCCCGAGCCGGTACTACGACCCGACGCAGCCGTCACTCGTCGGGCGCCCGCTGGACCTCTGCTTCCTGCCGGTGGCTCGCGCTCGGGGCGGCGCCTGCCAGGAATCGATTCGAAACGGGGCGACGACGGGTCTGGCCTACGACGACCCGCGGTCCGCCTTCAACGGGGTGATGCGGCACGTCGACATCAACTCGATTCGGATCAGCAACCGGAATGGGCCGGCCGTCTGGTACACGAACCCGTTCGGCCGCGACGCCAGGCCGGAGCCCTTCCCGGGCTCGGTGCGCCAGTACATCTCGAAGGTGGACAACAGCGGGTTGCAGATCTCGGGACCGTCGATCGGGCATGGGCGCTACTACGGAGGGACGGGGACACACGCGCCGAACTAGCCCAACGGCAACCGGGGCTGCTTACCCGCATGATGACCTGACTCGAGTGGGACGAACGGTCCTCGAGCGGAAACCGAGGACGCGGGGTCCGCCGTAAGGTAGGCCTCTCCCTCGGTGAGGCTCGGCGTGGGTTGTTTCCGTGCGGTCGTCATTCCCGCTCTCGTCGCGTGCGCGCTCGGCCCTGACGTGGCCGACGCATACGGCCAGACCCGCCCACCCGCGATCACCCCTCCACCGTCCGACACCACGCGTCAG
>DASURJ010000735.1:0-3281 GCA_036280115.1 Gemmatimonadaceae bacterium | reverse complement strand
GGGCTTGGAGTCGTCCTGCCACCGGCCGTCCTCCGCTGGGGCGTGGTGGTCGTCTTGATCGCGTTGGGCGTCAGCCAGGTACGTCGCCACTGGCACCCACGCGTCGGCGGCATGCGCGTGAACGGACGCCAGCTCGTGACGTGGTCGTTTCTCGTCGCGACGGCGCACGGCGCCGGGATCATGGCCGCACCGTTCGCGATGGATATCGCGGCGACGTCCCATGCCCATGCCGGTCACGCTGGCGCGGGCGGCGTGGCACTCGCGTCAACGGTATCGCTCGACGCCCCAGCCATCGCGGCGACGGTGATTCACACGCTCGGTTACCTTCTCGTCACGGCAGTTACCGCGAGCCTCGTGTACGAGCGTGCCGCGCTGCACCTGCTCCGGCGCGCGTGGGTGAACCTCGATCTCATCTGGGCGGGTACGCTCGTCGTGACGGCGGTTGCGATCGCGCTTCGCTGACCTGATTGTCGGTGCGTCCGGCCCGGAACCCGAACAGCAGACTGAGCCTTCTGGCAACGCGGGACTGGTATCGGGGAGCGCGACCGCATAGTGTGAAGCACCACGCCCTCCCCACAGGATCCCGAATCGCGGCGTTAGGCATCCGGGTGTCGAAGCGCCTGGCCATCATCGGCGCTCCAAGCAGCGCCGGAGCGTATGCGCCGGGCCAGGAGAAGGCCCCGGCGGCGCTTCGCGCTGCCGGCTTGGCCGAGCTGCTGACCGCCCGAGGCATCACAGTCGACGACCACGGAGACGTTGCCGGATTCCGCTGGCGTGCGGACAGGGAGAACCCGCGCGCCATGAACGTGAACGCGGTGGCGGGCGTCGCCCGAGGGACCGCGGATCGTGTCGCGTCTGCCCTCGCGGCGGATGACAGGGTACTCGTGCTCGGAGGAGACTGCACGGTCGAGCTCGGGACGGTCGCCGGCGCGCTTCGAGACACGCAAAGTGTAGGCGTCGTCTATATCGATCTCGACACCGACCTCAACACGCCCCAGAGCACCCAGGACGGTGCCCTGGACTGGATGGGAGTCGCGCACATGCTGGGAATCGCGGGCACGGTACCCGCGCTCTCCGCCGTGGGTCCGCGCGTCCCGATGCTGCGCCCCGAGCAAGTGCTCTTCTTCGCCACCGACAACATCGAGCCGTTCGAGCGGCGAGTCATCGACGAGCTCGGGATCGCAGAGGTTCGGCTTCGCGATGTCGCTGCCGATCCGTCGAAGGCCGCAGAGGCAGTGGTGCAGGGGTGGGCGCGGCAGTTCGAGCGGCTGCTCGTCCACCTCGACGTGGACGTGCTCGATTACGTCAACATGCCGCTCGCAGAGAACGTTCGCCGCAACGTGGGTCTCGAGTTCGATCAGCTCGTGGCGTCGCTCCGCCCGTTCCTGCGTGCGCCGAACTGGACGGCCCTCACCGTGTGTGAGCTGAACCCCGACCACGGCGAAGGCGACGGCTCGACCGTGCGAACCTTTGCCGAGGCGCTCGCTGATGCCCTGCCGGGATGAAGATCGGCGGAAGCTATTCCCCCTGTCTTTCAGGCCGCTGGCGCGAGCAACTGCGCGGCCGCGGTGGTCATCTTCCTCATCCCGTTCATCCTGTCCATCCCCCTCCTGCCGTTCCCCCACCTGGACCGGTCGCGATGCCGACGGGCGCGATGACGCTCGGAGACGAAGATGCTCAACGCGATCGCCGGAGTGCTACGGAGCGCCGGATACCGCAGAGTCGAGCACCACGATCGGCACCGTCCACCGGAACGGCCCCCACTCCATTGCCAGCGTCCCGCGACGAGCATCCGTAGCCGCGATCGAGATCGTGAACTGCTCCACGGGCGTCGCGAGTGAGTCGGTTGCCATGGATGCCCTGCCGAGGTCGCGTGAGGCGTCGTACCCCGTACCCCACTGACCGGTCTGCGTGTTCACGATCAGCGTGGGATTCGTCGGACGCGGAATCGTGAAGAGCGTGTACGTGCCCGCCGGGACGCGAATGCCCGCGAGCGTGATCGGCGCCGACGTCGTGAACTGCGTGGCCGCGTTCGCCCCCGTGCGCCACACGCGGTCGTACGGAACGACGCCGCCCAGCAGCTCGCGCCCGCGCGCGAGTGGACGGCCATAGTCCACGGCGAACGTCGCGGCGCCGATCGTCGCGCGCGTGGTGTCTCGCACGCTCAACTGCCTGACCCCGCCGCGTTGCGTCTCGAGCGCGGCGAACTGCTGGCCGATCGCCTCGACGTCAGGCAGCTCCGCGAGGCGCTCGACCTCCACCTGGTACGTCGATCGTGCGCCCGAGTAGTGCAACAGGCGGTGATTCGAATCGAGCGTGGCTTCGCCGATGCCGGACAGCCAGTCATGCGCGATCTCCGCCTTGCGATTCGGGAGTCTGCGCACCCGGCCGGTGTGCAACGGAAAGCGATCGAACTCGCGGTCGATGTAGAACTGCCGCATCCGCACCGTGTCCCCGCCCTGGGAATCCGACGCGAGACGGCCTAACGCCGCGGCAAAATACAGCTCGTAGAGGCTGTACATCTGCGGCAGATGCGCCATGGCGATGCTTCCGCCGGTGGCGAAGTCGCGCCGGACCGTGCCCGCGCGGTCGCGCTTGGCGATGTGAACCGAATCGTCCGTCACGTCGACGGTGACGCGCCGCTCGCGCTGGTCCTCGGACTCGCTCGGCGTCACGATGTCCATGACGAGGCGCCGGATGCCACCGTCAGGGCGGAGCTCGATCTCGGTGTGGCGCTGCCGGACGCGCGGGAATCGGTCGACCGCGTCGCTCATCAGCGTGTTCCCGCGACGCGTCACACGCTCGACCGATACCGTGTCGCGCCCGAGGCGCGCCACAAACCCATACTGTTCCGGGGGCTGGTTGGGGCCGCAGGCCGCGAGTGCTACCCCCGCGAGGATGAATCGCTTCATGTGAGCCACGAGTCGGTGGAGGGTCGGAGAATGTTCCGACCTTCGGCGTCGGACACCCTGCGCACAAGACCGGGCACGCCGATGTGATGAATGAAGCGGATGACCGACGGCCACGGATCGACGGAGTGGCGCCATGCTTGACCTGAACGGCGGTCGTGCTTTATTGTGTAGAGTACTTGGTATGTCTGGGCATCACCCGTGCGTCGCCAACCATGCGGCCCTTCCTCGTATGTATCCACGACGCCACGCCGGCCTACGCCCGCGAGACTCGGGTGATGATCCGCGACCTCGCGCCCCTGCTCGGGCGTCGCTTCTCCTTCGGCGTGGTCCCCAACTGGTACGGCGACTGGCCGCTCGCGTCGCACCCGA
>DASURJ010000734.1:0-3067 GCA_036280115.1 Gemmatimonadaceae bacterium | reverse complement strand
ATGGCGACGAGCATCACGCCGACTCGGAGTCTCGTGCGGGTTCCACGACGCTGCGCGCCGTCTCGCGGTGTCCTGCTCGCGGTGTCACTGGTGCGGCTGTTGGCCATGCCCCCGGTGAGAGCCCGGGTGGCGTCTTTTTTCAGGTCAGCCGTGGCGTGGGTCTCGAGATCGACCGCGGCGTTGCTCATGCGGGTGCTCATGCTGGTTCTCACGGTGTTGGGTTCCACTTCGCCGCTCACGGCACGGACGCGATGACGCGTTCCACCCACGCCGGGTTCAATTGGCCTGTCACGCGCGCCACCTCGGTCCGCGCGATGATCTCGCTCATGGTGGCTTCGGCGAGGCCCGCCCGCGCGGCGAAGTGATCCGCCTCGGCGATCAAATAGTCCGTCTGCGTTCCCGTACCAGCGTCCAACGCGAGCTTCTCGATGCGTGCGACCTCCGCGAACCGCGTCGTCGCGGCAGCGAGGCTCGCCGCGCGCGCCCGCGCTTCCGCGACGGCGGACAGCGCCCGGTCGAGCTGCTGCGCCAGCTCGTATTCGGCGAGGTGAAGCGCCTCCTCGCCCTCGCGCCGCCCGGCTCGCGTTCGGGCGACATCGGCGTCGGTCCGACCGCCGGTGAAGAGCGGAAAGGAGAGCGCGGTACCGGCCGCCCATTCTCCCCAGGACCGAGTGCCGGCGCTCCCCCGCTGGTAGAAGCCGGCGCTCAGCTTGATCTCGGGCCATCGCGCGCTTCTGGCGATGGCCACCTCGGCGTCCGCCGCAGCCACGATCGCGCGGGCGCGTGTCAATGCCGGACTGGCGTCGAGCGCGGCCTGGAGCAGAACGGATCGCGGAGGCTGACGCGAGTCGGCCAGTCGTATCGGCACGAGCCGCGCGGATCGCGCCTCGTCGTCGCGCGCGCCGGTGAGCCGGGCCAGCTCTCGCTCGGCGAAGTCGAGCGCCTCGGCAAACCGTACGCGCTCCGACTCGGCACTCGCCAGTGCGGCCTCCGCGCGGAGCACCTCCACCTTCGGCGCCCGCCCCGCGTCGAACCGCTGCCGGGCACGGGAGAGTTCAGCCCGGAGCGCGTCGAGACGAAGATCGTGCGCGTCGACGATCTGGCGCCGGGTGTGAACGTCGACGTACGCCGTCGTCACACGAGCCACGATGTCCCGCTCGCTCGCGGCGAGCGCCGCGTCGGCCGCGGCGGCCGACTCGCGCGCGCGGCGGATGCGTGAACCGCGAGCTCCGCCGTCGAACACGGTGTAGCTCATCGTTGCACCGCCTTGCAGCAACGTCTCGTCGAACGGGGGCGCTTGACTCGTCGAGAGCCCATGGATAGGCGTAACGAGCATCGGCTCCTGGTACTGCGTCACCGACGCGGTCAGTGCTACCGAGGGGCGCCGCGCCGCCGCTGCGACGGCGATCCCGGCGCTGGCCTGATCGCTGGCGGCGCGAGCCGCGCGCACAGAGGGATGTCGCGCGAGTCCACGCCGGACGGCGTCGATGAGTGTCAGCCGATTGTCATTGTTTGACAGGCTGGCGCCCTGTACGGCGTTCTGCGCGGGAGTTGGTGCCGGAACGAGCGCGAGCGCGAACCATGCGGCCAGCACCGCACGCGGCACGCGGATGGATAGTGGCCGCACGCGTCTCATGGCCTGCGCTCCCCAGCCGTGGTGGGTGGCCCCATCGATCGTCGCATCAGCGATAGCATCAGGGCGAGTACCATACATACCTTCCAGTCAGTATCCTACCGTTCAGTATTTTCGGCGACAGCCTTCGGCTTCTTTCGTTCCTGCGTCGTTCGTTTACCCCTCGTGCGCGGGCCCGAACGATCCGCCCGCGCTCAGGGTTACTCGTCGCCGCGCAATGCGCGGCGTGCGGGCGGACTCCGCTTGGCGGCGGTCTTGGCGACGCCCTTCTCAGGAGCGAGCCGGCCGGCCGGCCCCGTCGCATCGGACGTGAGAATGCCCGTCTGAAGCACGGACATCGCCGCCGCGAAGAGCCGGTCGGAAGCCATCGCGTCCAGGCCACGGTCTTGGAGGTCGGTCACCAGCAGTGCCTGATGCATGAGCCCCGAGACGAGGAACCGTGCAGACGCGAACGGCTCGAAGTGCGCGCCGAATTCCCCTCGGCGCTGCCCCTCGGCGAGAATATCGCCAACGATCTGCCACAGGCGCATCGGTCCGAGTCGCATGGCCGCGTCAAACAGCTCGGGCACTTCGGTTCGGAGCTCGCCCATCATCAGCCGGTGCATGCGTGCCGTCTCTGGCCGGCACCACTGCGCAAACGACGCGCGCAGCACCGTTCTCAAGCGCTCCAACTGCGACGCGGGAGCGTCCTGGTCCTGTGCCTCGATCCTACCGACGACGTTCCCGATCCGGTTCTGCAGGGCCTGCTTGAGCAGCTCCTCCTTCGTTTCGAAGTAGTAATAGATGGCTCCCTTGGTCACGCCGGCCGCTTCCGCAACCTGCTCCAGACGCGTCGCGCGGTAGCCGTAGGTGGAGAACACCTCGAGCGCTGCGTCGAGCAATTCTTGCGGCCGCTCCTCCGGGCGGCGGACGAACCGCGGGACCTTCACTGGCGTCATCGCAAGCTCCTCATGATTAAAATACCTACTGGTAGGTATTATACTCGGTCGATGCCGCCGGCGCAACATGCGCCGACAGGGGCCGACACTCGCTGTCGCATCCCGTTGCTTACCGGTTGCGCGCGCCGGCAGCTTGACCCGCTAGGGGTCAACCATCGACCACGGACGCGGCGTCGACCCGCCCTCGTTCGAGGGGTCCCCGAAGGGCGCCGTGATCGGCAAGCCGAGGGTCTCGCGCCAGACCAGCCAGAGGTGCGCGAGGAAGAGCTTCTCCGTCATGCGCAGCGCCGTCAGGTGCCGCCGTCGGGGAATCCAGTCGGCTTTCGTCGCATCGAGACGGTTGCGCTGCTCCGTGTAGTAGCGGCGGTACGCTTCGCCCTGGCGAACGAACGAGATCCCGATCAGGTAGCACAGCTTCTTCGCTTCCCGGTCGTACGGCGCGCTCTCACCGCGCGACGGGCGAGGCTGTGCGACGCGCCGCGGCCCGTCTGTCGCA
>DASURJ010000733.1:0-10242 GCA_036280115.1 Gemmatimonadaceae bacterium | reverse complement strand
GTGCCGTAGACCACCTCGACCGATGTGGGTGCGGAGTCGGCCAGTTGCCGCGAGACGTCGAGCGTGCGCCAGCTCTGCGCCGCGAGTGCGACCGGCGCAATCATGGCGACGACAGCGGCCGCCGCAGTGGTTCTCGCGGTCGCTGTCGGGGTCATCGCTGGCGCGTTTTCGAGGCTGAGGGCGTAGGCCTCCTCGCTGCTGCCACGCCCGTCACCGGTGTCGGGGTCTGCCACGGCACGTCGTTCACGGGTGCCGCGGCGGCGAGCACATCCGTCGGTCGACGCGTGCCACCCCGAGACAATACCGCCGCGCCGAGCCCAACCGTAGCCGCGACCCACGTGATGGCTACCGCGATCCCGCGGAGAATCATCTCGACGACAGGTGCCCAGGCGAACGCCGAAGCGATCACCCAGAGTCCCATGTAAAGCGTTACGCCGATCACGAGTGCGCGCAGGTTGGCGCCGCGCGGGTGATAGCGATGAGTCGTGGACGGCGCGACCGATTCGCCTGTGATTCGCGCGACGGCCAGAAACCCCAGTGTGATGAGCCCCGCGACCGCGAGCACGAACGCAACGATCGCGAACGGGATGACGAGGATCCCGATGACGGTTACGGCAAGCGCGACGACCATGAGCGCCAGCACGGGGGCCAGCGCGAGCTGCGTCGCGATACCGGCCCAGAACGACCGCCCGAAGCGACCCTCGAGCGACTCGGTCACCCCTTCCAGGTAACTGGAGGCGAAGACGAGAACGCCGATGCCGATCAAAACGAGAATGACGAGCCAGCTCGCCGAGAGCGCGACAGCGTGCCTCGTCGCCTCGACCGGGCTTTCCTTCACAATGGCGGGGGCGGAAACGGCGCCGATCTCGCCGGACAACTGCTTGATCTCACCGCCAACCGTTCCGCCCTGAACGCTCACGCGGCCCAGGGCCGCTACCGCGTTTCCGGTGACCTGTCCGCCCGCGTGAACGACGATGTCGCTTCCGATGGCAATGGCATCGCCATTCACCGTGCCGAGGACGTGGAGCGGCCCGCCCGCGACGGCAACGGGCCCATCGACGCGAGTGCCCGCCGCGACCGTGAGGCCGCCCATGGCGATCTCGTTGTCGGCGGGAAGCCGAATGGCTTCCGGGTCTCGTCGGAACTCCGCCACGAGTTCGCGGAGCGAATCGGTGGCCTCCCGGGAGAGGCTGACCGGCTGAGGGAGAGGCGACGGTGCGGCCTGTGGGGCAATCGGAGCGGCCTCGACCGGGCGGCCGCCCCTGCTAGCGGGCTGCTGCGTTGGCGGTTGCTGGCGAACGACCTGCGCCTGCTGACCCGTCAGCGGCGCCGGAGCGACCGCGAGGATCAGCGCGACAAAGCCCGCGTACATTTGCGTCAGATCCGTCGACGTCGGGCGGTGGTGACGAGGGCCCTGAGCCCGACCGCGGCGAGCACAATGAGCACGAGGAACCCGGTGATGCCGATCGCGGCGGTCATTCCGCCGGCCCTCAAGGCATCGACGGCGGCACCGCCGAAGAGTCCGGCGATGGTCTCACCCACCGCATCGAACACCGCTCGGCGCGCCCGCTGCCCCGCAAGGTCGAAGAAGAACAGGAACGCGTCGAGCCGAACCGCCATCCAGACGGCGGTGACGGAGATCACAAGCGCGAAAACGGACGACGCCGCGACGGCCAGGGTTCGGGCCGATCGCGACGCAGGGATCCAGCTCTTGATCGTGTCGAGCGCCGATACGTGCCACGGCTCGAATACCTGAACCTGAGCCATGACCCGGTCTGCAAATAACGGCGAGGGCGCCAGGTGAGGCAGGTGCTCCAGCGCGGCCACGACCTGCCTGGCCTCCGCGAGCTCCGCACGACACGTGTCGCAAGCCTCGACGTGCGCGACCAGCGGCGCGACGCCGAATCCGGCCTCGCCGTCGAGCAGCTGATCGATTTCGTCGGGAAGTAGGTGCCTGTGTTTCACAAATCCTCCAGTCGGGCCGTACGGGCGGGTAAATGACGAGGTTTCAGGTTGTTCGCGGCGTCAGCTACCCGGCCCTTTCACGTGCTCCAGGGCCTCGCGCAACTCGTGTCGCGCGCGGTGGATGTACGTCTTGACCGTTCCGAGCGGCAGGTCGAGGGTGGCGGCGATCTCCTCGTACGACCGCCCTTCGACGTGCCGCAACATTATGCACGAACGGTACTCGGGACGGAGGCGGGCGATAGCCCGCTCGATGGCGCTGCCGAGCTCCCGAGCCTCCATCTCCTCGAGCGCCGACTCCTGCCGGGCAGCCAGGTCGAACGACGTCGCCTCGATTTCCGCCGCGGACGCGGCGTGCGGCGAGCCGTCGATGCTCACGGTATCAAGCTGGCGTTTCCGCAGATGGTCGATTGCCACGTTGTTCGCGATCTTGAACAACCAGCTCGAGAGCTTGAACTCGGGCCGGTAGCGGTCGATGTGGTTGAGGACCTTGATGAAGGTGTCCTGGGCCAGGTCTTCGGCGATCTCGCGGTCGCGCACCATGCGGAAGATCAGCGAGAAGACGGGCCGCTCGTAGCGCCTGAGAAGCTCACGGAACGCCGTTTCCCGCCCTTGCTGAGCGAGCTTGACGACGTCGGCATCCGGGAGATTCGCGAGATCGAGTGATGGCGCCATGCAGTAGACGGCGGCGGCAACACGAGACGTCGCGGCGTCGCCGGCGGTGCGGGGAAGCTATTCGCACCGAGGCTGTCAAACCAGCTTGATTGGCCTCTGCAAGCCGCCCAAGTTTCGCCCGGGATGCCATCGACCGATCTCGAGACCACCGAAGCCCGCGCAGCCGCGGCCGGCGGAAGCGCGAAGCGCGACTACGTCCGCCGCATCTTCTCCGAGATCGCGCCGCGGTACGACCTGCTCAACCACCTCCTCAGCTTCAACATCGACCGTCGGTGGCGGAGGAAGGCGATCGCGACGCTCGACCCCACGCGCCGCGCGGATGGCCTGTTCCTGGACCTCTGTGCGGGCACGCTCGACGTGGCGTCCGAGCTCTCCCGCACCCGCGGGTTCCGCGGCCTCGTGCTCGGCACCGATTTCGCCGAGCCGATGCTTCGCGCCGGCGTCACCAAATCGCCGCGTGTGCTCGTGGCCCCTGTGGCGGCTGACGTGCTCGAGCTCCCCGTCGCCGCCGACACGGTTGCCGGTGCGATCGTCGCGTTCGGCATCCGCAACGTGGCGAGCCTCGAGTCGGCGCTCGCCGAAGTGTATCGCGTGCTCGAGCCGGGCGGGCGCTTCGTGATTCTCGAGTTCTCGACGCCACGATCGTTCGTCGTGCGTGGTGCCTACCACGCGTACTTTCACCTCGTACTCCCCGCGGTCGGTCGCGTCGTGAGCGGGCATCGGACCGCGTACCGCTACCTCCCGGAATCGGTTGCGCATTTCCCGGTGCAGGAAGCGCTCGCGCGCGCCATGCGCACGGCGGGCTTCGTGGACGTGCGATGGGAGTCGCTCACCCTCGGTGTCGCCGCCATCCATTCCGGCGATAAACCGCGCAACTCCGCCGACGCCCCGCGGCAGCACGCGAGCCCTCCTCACGGAGCTCCATGACCCTGGATTCCCTGTCGGACTTCATTGCCGCCATCGATGCCGCCGGCGAGCTCGTTCGCGTGAGGCATCCAGTGGCGGCGTGCCTCGAGATGTGCGAGATCGCCGATCGGGCGATGAAGATGCCGGCGGGCGGTCCGGCATTGCTCTTCGAGAACGCGATCCTCGACGATGGGAGTCGTTCGGCGTTTCCCGTGGCGATCAACCTGTTCGGCTCGATGCGCCGCATGTCGATCGCGCTCGGCGTCGAGCGCCTCGATGATGTCGGTGCGCGCATCACGCAGCTCATGGACCTCAAGGTCCCTGACGGGATCGTCGCGAAGCTCTCCCTGATCCCGCGGCTGCTCGAGGTCGCGCGCTTCCCGCCTCGCGTGAAGCGCGGCACGCCGGCGTGCCAGGAAGTCGTGTGGCAAGGGAATCAGGTGGATCTCCGCAGGCTCCCCGTGATGACGTGCTGGCCCGAGGATGGCGGGCCCTACATCACGCTGCCCATGGTCATCTCGCGTGACCCGAAGCGCGGGATCAGAAACGTGGGGATGTACCGCGTGCAGGTGCTGGGGCCGCGGACCGTGGCCATGCACTGGCAGCGCCACAAGGTGGGCGCCGCGCACTGGCGCGAGATGGCCGAGCGCGGCGAGACCATGCCCGTGTGCATCGCGATCGGCGCTGATCCGGCGTCGATCTACTCGGGGTCGGCGCCACTGCCGCCGACCGTCGATGAGTTCATCTTCGCGGGGTTTCTGCGGAGCGCGCCGGTGCATCTGGCGAAAGCGCTCACGTGCGACCTCGATGTTCCCGCCGAAGCCGAGTTCGTGCTCGAAGGGTACATCGATCCCCGCGAGCCGCTCGTGGTAGAAGGACCGTTCGGCGATCACACGGGGTTCTACTCCGAGGCCGACCTGTACCCGCAGGTTCACATCACCGCCATCACAATGCGTCGGAACCCGGTCTACGCGTCGACGATCGTGGGGCGGCCTCCGATGGAAGACTTCTACCTCGGACACGCTACGGAGCGCATCTTCCTGCCGCTGCTCAAGCTGACGATTCCCGAGATCGTCGATTACCACATGCCGGCGGAAGGGATCTTCCACAACCTCGTCTTCGTGTCCATCGACAAGCAGTATCCCGGGCAGGCGTACAAGGTGATGAACGCCATGTGGGGCCAGGGGCTGATGTCGCTGGCGAAGGTGCTCGTCATCGTCGACAAGGAAGTGAACGTGCGAAACCCGCAGGAAGCGTGGTGGGTGGCGCTGAACAACATCGATCCCGAGCGCGACACGCGATTCACCATGGGCCCGGTGGACGTTCTCGATCACTCGAGCCGTGCATTCACGTACGGGTCGAAAATGGGGATCGATGCGACGCGGAAGTGGCCCGAGGAAGGCTTCACGCGCAACTGGCCCAAAGTGATCGAGATGGACGCAGCGACGCGGGCACGCGTGGACGCGATGTGGAGCACGCTCGGCATCGGGCCAGTGAAATGATCCGGGTCGCCATGGCGTTCGCCGCCCTGCAGGAGCCCGCACCGGCATACGATAGCGCGCGGTTGTACGCGACTCTCGCGTTCATGTTCGTCGTCGTGGGCGGCGCGGTTGCGTTCGTGCGCGTTCGGTACCCGCGCCGGCTCATTGCGGACATCGCGTGGACGCTCGGGCTGTTTCTCCTCGTCATTGGAACGATCGTATACACGGTGGCGTTCCGCGGATTGCAGTTCGGCGAGGTCATCGTGGCGTGGGTGCTGTCGTTCGTCGCGATTGCCTGGTTCGTCAGTCGCCTCAACACGATCATGTCGCGCCCGCTCGATCTGCTCGAGCAGCTCGCGGCCGCGGTCCGTCGCGGCGACTGGGCCCAACTGCTGGATGGCGACCGGAGTGCCCTCGGCCGCGCGGACATCGGCGCCGCGCTGCACGGCGTGGGGACGCTCATCGGGGAGACGCGAAAGACGACCGGCGAGGTGCTCGGTGCGTCGGCCAACGTCGCGCGCATCGGGTCCACCGTCGCGGACGGTGCGCAACGCGTCACGACATCGCTCGCCGGCGTGACGGGCGGCGTTGCGCGAAGCCTCGATGCCGCGCGCCAGATCAAGCAGGTGGCGTCGCAGCTCGACGAGGCGGTTGGCGCCACGCACGCGTCCGCGCGCGAGACGCGAGAGATCTCGGCGAAAGTCGAGACGAGTGCGCAACTCGGCGTGACGCGTGCGACAGACGCGATGACGGCCGTGACGGAGCTCGCGGAGCTCGCGCGTGAGCTCGTGTCGCGAATGGACAACCTTCGGACCGCGTCGGCGGCCATTGCCGACGTCACCACTGTCGTGGGCGACATCGGCCGGCAGACGAACCTGCTTGCCCTCAACGCGTCGATCGAAGCGGCACGCGCCGGCGAAGCGGGGCGGGGGTTCGCGGTCGTGGCCGAAGAGGTGGGCAAGCTCGCGATGCAGAGTGGTGGGTCGGTGGGTCGGATCGAGGTGCTCGTGCGCGAGATGACCGAGCGGCTCGAGGATGCGTCCGAGCGGGTGCGCCGCGTCGAGCACGCCGTCGGGCGCGGCGAGCAAGTCATGCGCGACGCGCTCGGCGTATTCCAGTCGATCGAGCAGGATGCGCGGCGAACGCTCACGCTGGCCGACGCCGTGTTGCGGGCGGCCGAACGGCAAGACGCCCTGGCGCGGGAGGTGACGCAGGCGTCCGACCTCGTGGCCGAGGCAGCGTCGGCGTCGTCGGCGGCGACCGACGATGTGGCCCGCGCGACCCAGCACCAGCGCACGCTCACCGAGCAGTTGCGCGAAACCGCGTACGCGCTCGAGCGATCGGCCGGATCACTCGGCGAGGTGGTATCACGGTTCGGCACAGGTGGAGGCGGATGACGGGACCACGGCAGGGGCGAGAAGGGCAGACGTTCGCGGGCACGTCGCGGTGGGTTCGCTGGGTCAATTTCGTAAAGCTCCCGCACACCGTGTTCGCATTGCCGTTCGCCCTGGTCGGTGCGACGCTCGCGAGCTTCACGCACGGCGTGTCGCTCGCCGCGCTCGCGTGGATCGTGCTGGCGTTCACGGCGGCGCGATTCGCGGCCATGGGGTTCAACCGCATCGCCGACCGGCACATCGACGCGCGCAACCCGCGGACCGCGGCTCGCGAGATCCCGAGCGGTGCCCTGAGCGTGCGAGAGGCCTCGCTCGCGGTCGCGCTCGCGAGTGCCGTCTTCGTCCTCGCCGCCTGGCGGCTCAATCCGCTCTGTGCCGTGCTGAGCCCCCTGGCGTTAGGCTGGGTCCTGTGGTACAGCTACACGAAGCGGTTCACGCACTGGTCGCACGTGGTGCTGGGCGTCGGGCTCGCGATCGCGCCGGTGGGCGGCTACCTCGCCGTGACGGGCGAGTGGAGCACTCCCTGGTGGATGCTCGTCGCCCTCGCTGCCGGGGTCTCGTCGTGGACGGCGGGGTTCGATGTCCTCTACGCCTTGCAGGATGAGGACTTCGACCGGACGGAGCGGCTGCACTCGATTCCGGTCGTGTTCGGCAGGCGTGGGGCGCTCGCCATCGCGCGCGGACTGCACGTACTGACGATCGTTGCGCTCGCAGCGGTGGGGACGGCGGTGCCGGTGGGCTGGCTGTACGCGGCAGGGGTGTTCGTGGCCGCGGCGCTGCTGCTCTACGAGCACTCGCTCGTGCGCGGTGACGACCTCTCGAGGCTCGATGCCGCGTTCTTCACCATGAACGGCGTCATCAGCCTCACGTTCTTCGGCTTCGTCCTGGCCGAGCGCCTGGTGCGATGACGGCGCGGCGTCCGGTCGTCATGGCCGTCACGGGGGCGTCGGGCGCGCCGTACGCGGTACGGCTGCTCGAGTGCCTCGTGGCCGCCGAGCAGCCAGTGTCGCTCATCGTTTCCGATCATGGTCTCAGGCTGCTCTCGACCGAAATGGGGATCGCGTCGGTCGCCGCCTTGCGAGAGCGCGTGGGCTCGACAGCGTGGGACGGGGTCGTGCGCGTGTACGACGACCGCGACCGTGGCGCGGCGCCGGCATCCGGTTCGTCCCTGTCCGCCGGCATGGTGATCTGCCCCTGCTCGATGGGCACGATCTCCGCGATCGCGGTCGGCGCATCGCGGTCGCTCATCGAACGATCGGCGGACGTGGTGCTCAAGGAGCGACGGCGTCTCGTTGTCGTGCCTCGGGAGACGCCGTACAGCGCCATCCACCTCGAGAACATGCTCACCCTAACGCGAGCCGGCGCCGTCGTCATGCCAGCGTCGCCGGGGTTCTACCACCGTCCCTCGTCGGTGGATGATCTCGTGTCGTTCGTCGTGGCGCGGGTGCTCGATCATCTCGAAGTCACGCACACGCTGGTACCGCGGTGGGGAGGCGAGCAGTCGGAGTGAGCGTGTCGTCGGACGCACCGCACATCATCGGGCTCATCGCGGATACGCACGGACTCGTGCGCCCGGACGTCCACAGCGCGCTCGCTGGCGTCGAGCTGATCCTGCACGCGGGCGACGTGGGCGGCGATGAGGTGCTCGACGAGCTCGCGCTCATCGCGCCGGTGCTCGCCGTGTATGGCAACACGGACTCGCCGGGGGATCCGCGTCTCACGGGCACGATCCGCCATACCGTCGGCGGCGTCACGATTCACGTGAGTCACGGCCACGAGCTCGGCGCGCCGCGGCCGGAGAAGCTCATCGAGGAGTATTCCGCGGACGTGATCGTCTACGGCCATACGCATCGCCCGCTCGTCGCGCGCGCGGAGGGCCGTCTGGTGGTGAATCCCGGGGCCGCGGGGCCGCGTCGCTTCGACATCACGCCAAGCGTCGCCCGCCTGACGATTGTGGGCGGGCGGGCGGAATGCGAGTTGGTGCCGTTGCGCGGTTGAGCGCCGGCACCTGGTTAGGCGGAGCGGTTTCCCGGTTATACCACGCGGAAATGCGACGCCGGGTAGAGGAAGTCTTCGCCAGAATCGTCCACGATTCGGTAGAACGACCCACTCCCTTCAACGCCGAGCATCTCGTAGATGCGCCCAAGGGTGAGGTCGTGGCATCCGCCGGGTTCGTCGCACCCCGGATACGTCAGCCACGGCCGCACGCTGATGCACTGCACGAGGGTCGTCGGTTGCCAAGAGGTCGTCATCGCTGCTCCCGGAAACTTGAGGCCGCGGAGTGTTAGGCTCCGCGGCGCGCTGCAAGCGATTGTGCAAGAGACCGGCCACCCTTCTAACCAGGACGACCGGCGCTGCTACGAGTTGCGATGTGCGTGTGGGGCGTGTCGTGCGATGTGATGAGCCCCACGAATCCTACAACGGTGCAACGCGATCTGCTGCCCGCGTGTTGTCGAGCTCAGCCGGATTTCGACGGAACCACGACGACAGCAACAACAGCTCGTCGATCTCGTGCGTCGGGACCGACGCGGTGACACGTTCCGGCGGAGCATACACCGACTCCACGAGCGCGTCGACTGCCTTCCGGTCCCGGGAGTTACGCGGCGGGGTCACTTCGGCCCGCACGCGGCCGCGCCGAATGAGGTAGATCCGATCGTCGCCTTCGTGACCGCGCACGGTATAGAGAAACGACAGGGTCTCGACGGCGAAGCGCAGTCGGCCGAACTGCTCTTTCAGCTCCTCGAGTCGATGCAGCTTGTCCCGCAGCGTTGCGGCGCGCTCGAACTGCATGCGATCGCTGGCACCCTGCATCTCCGCCCGGAGTCGCTCGATCGGGCCATCGTCCGCACCGTCGAGGAACGCGCGCGCCATCGCCACCCGTTCCCGGTACGCGTCGCTCGTACACGCCGCGATGCACGGACCGAGACACTTCTTTACCTCGAACCGGATGCACCCCGGCGTTCGTACCGGAAGCCCGAACAGATCGCCCTGGTCGGCGAAGTACATCTTCTGCTCGAGCGAGCAGTCGCGGAGCCCGAGGGCGTCGTTCATCTCTCGCACCGCCTCGCCGATGCGCTGCGCCCCGACGAACGGCCCGTAATAGATCCCGCCGTCCTCGCTCCCGGCGCCGCGAACGACGAGCAGCTTCGGCGCCGCTCCCCGACTGACCTTGATGAACGCGTAGTGACGCGCGTCGCGCTTCATTGCCACGTTGAAGCGGGGACGCAGGCGCTTGATGAGTCGAAGCTCCGTGAGCAGTGCGGCGAATTCGCTCGGCGTGTACTCCCAGTCGATGGCGGTGGCTTCGCGGAGGATCCGCGCACCCTTCTCCTCGGGGTAGGCGCAGCGGAAGTAGCTCAGTAACCGGCTCCGGACGCGCTTCGACTTGCCAACGTAGACGACCTCGCCGTCGGACGACAGCATCCGATATACGCCGGGCCGGTCCTGCGCGTCGGCGCGGACCTCGCCGCGCATGCGAGCGAGCACCTCGTCCGAGGTGGGAGCGCGCTTCAGGGCCTCGAGCCGCTTCAGCGCTGGCATTGGTGGCAGAACACGGTGGCCCGCCCGTCGATCGCGTGCGTGCCCACCAGTCGATGGCCACATCGCCGGCACGGCTGTCCTTCGCGGCCATACGCCGCGAGCTGTGCCGCGAACGCACCTCGTTCACCCGCGGCGTCGCGGTAGTCGCGGAAGCTCGTTCCGCGCAGCGCCACCGACTCCGCCAGCACCGCCACCACCGCCGCGTGCAGCGCCGCCGCCTCCGCGTCCGAGAGCGACGCGGCCGGCCGCGTCGGGGCCACGCCGGCCCGCCAGAGCGCCTCGTT
>DASURJ010000732.1:0-9657 GCA_036280115.1 Gemmatimonadaceae bacterium | reverse complement strand
CGGTCGAACCTCGCCTCGTCCGCTGGAGTGTGGACGACCCGACGGTCGCGAGTGTGGACTCGTTAGGTATACTTCATCCGCATCGTGCGGGGAAGGTGCGCGTCACGGCGAATGCCGGAGGTTGGCGCACAACGTGGCTTCAGCTGAGCGTGCGCGTGCCAGCATCGGCCATCGAGGAGATCGAGGAGTGGAATGCGTTGTCGGACACGCGCTGGGTCGCGTTCGGTATGCCGAGGCCGTCGATAGTCGATACGCCAGAGGGGCGGCGTGCGCTTCACAACGCCGGGGACGGCACGTTCCTGAGCGGTGTCTACTCCACCGCGGAGTTCGCGGCGCACGAAGGCGTCGGAATCGACGCGGAGCTATCGACGCCCGTATCACTCGGCCAGTGGCAGTCGCAGCACGTCGCCTTCATCATTGACGCCGATTCGACAGTCCTCCGCTCCTGGGACCACGTGAGCGGCTTCTTCCCGAACGCAGCGGCGCCCACAGCGGGTGTCTGCGGTTTCAGCTATCCGGCTGGAGCGGAGGGCGTCACCTACGCTGAAACGATGAACGGCGGCAGTGGAAATGTGCCCGGTGCTCGTTGGCTGGGTAGCGGCCGGTGGTATCGCATCCGCGTTCAACTTCTACCGGACGGACGTTGCGCGGTCGCAGTAAACGATCGCGCGGTGGCGATCACGGCGCCGGCCGCACGACTGGATTCACGTATACGCATTGCCCTGTTTGGCCAGAGCTTCAACACCCAGATGCTAGTCGGAAGGCTCGAGGTGTTTCGGGGAGTCAAGACCGACGTGACCTGGGCAGAGCTCGACTCGACGTTGGCTCTCCGTGGATCGGCGTGGCGAGCCGGCGCACGCCGGGTCGCAGCGATGCCGTCCCCTGCGACGGCGGTGTATCGAGCCAATGCCCGTTAGGCATCACGGCCGAACGTCGAAGCTGAGGCTCAGCATATCGCCGGTACGAAGGTGGTGCTCCTCGTCCGGGAACTGGAACGTCTGACTCGAGTTCGATCCGATCCGCACCACGGCAACGCCGCCAAGAACCCGGTAGGTGCCGGGGTTCACCGTCTGGCGGACGATGCGGACTGCGACGGTGTGACGCCCGGATTCCACACGCTCCTCGAAGTCCAAGATCAACATGGACGCACCAGGGCTGACCTCCCTTCTAGCGACGACTCTGCCATCCAGCAGGAGATGTGCTTCCTGGATAGGCCCGGTCGCCCGAGGAATGGGCTCTGCCAGAGCGATGCTTCCGCCCACCCCGAAACCTCCGGTGGCGACATCGGGCCCGCCCGGTTTGTCCCCACCGCACGCGCCGAGCATCACGAACGCAATGGGTACGACGCGTCTGATTCGCATTCCCCTCTCCTCCTAGACGTCGTGCAAGCCTGCGGGACACGATCGCCGGGGGACTATCGCGACTCGCCGTCTCGTCGCCGTCTCGTCTGCTGGCGAGCTGGTAAGTTGGCTTGCAGCAGAGCCTTCGCTCGCCCTCAGCGCCGTCGTTTGGGAAAATATTTCACGCCGGCGAAACCCTCGAAGTCATCGCTTCGAATCAACCACTTCGCCTTCGTCGCGCTACCGGCCCTCGCGGCCCTCAGAAGCGCCTCGGCTGCGTCCTGGATCTCGACGGCGCTCGTAAAGCGATAAGGACCGCTCGAGGATATAGAGCGTGAAGACGTTCCCGAATTCGCTGCGCCACAGCAATGGGGCAGCCCAGAGTGGATCGCGGATGAGTGTTGCGCGTACGCCCGCAGTATGCTGCACCGGCAGGAGCAGATAGGCGATCACGTTTGGTATCGACGACGATCACGCTGGATCGAGCGGCGTCATGGGCGACCGCGGCGTTTCGCCCTGCGGGGACGCGCGTCGGTGAGTGGTGGGGTGCGGGGCTTGGCGCTCAGGCCTTCCGCGCGTGCCAGCGACAGCTCGGCGTCCGGTGGTGGCGCCACGAGTGCCTGCCTGCCGTCGCGATCGTTATATCGGTGTCGAAGGCGTTCTCACGCGAGGCGCCCAACAAACTACTGCTGGTGCGAGGGCAAGATCTGCGCGTGCCCGGTCGTCAGTAGACGTACACCCGCGTCCCGACCGGAATGAACTCGTACAGCCACGCGATGTCCCGGTCGTGGAGGCGCACGCAGCCGTGGGTAACCGCCTCCCCGACCGTCTGCGCCTCGTCGGTGCCGTGGAGGAGGTACCCGCCGCCCAGGTCGAGGCGGTAGCGGCCGAGCACTCCCGTAATGCGCCGCTGCTCGGTGCCTAACGGTGGGATGACCAGCATGCCGTCCACGATAATCTCGTCGCCGACCGGGAGCGGCGTGAACGTGGTGTCGGGACCCGTGCGGCCGACGACCCCCGAGCGGACCGCGAGCTGTGTCCCGTCCTCCAGCACGAACGGCTCGCCGGCGACGAGGTGCCGGACCATAAGGCCGCGGGCCCGTGCGACCTCATAGTAGTGCCAGTCGGGCGGCACCCAGACCGGGAGCGAATCCTTGGCCACCACGATCCAGCGCCCTCGCGGGGTCGTGAAGGACCAGCGGCGCCCCTGGTAGTCGAGCGAGTCGCCGCTCGCGACGCCGACGGGCGCCGTCATCACGGTATCGCTGCCAAGGATCGCCCACAGCCGCCGATCCAACAGTGACACGACCACGCGAAACCCGCGCGCGCGTTCCGCGAGGGCCCGCGCGGCCTCCCGGTCGATGCTGTCGGCGCGCGACGCCACGCGCGCGCCGCCGCCGTCCACCGTGTCGGGGCGCGCGCGCGCATCCGACACGGACTTCGGCTGCCCGGAGGCGGTCGAGATGCCGAGGCAGAGGGCGACGACACCCGACACCGCGGTCCGGGCAACCAGGTCGTGCATGATCCTCAGCGCACGATGACGCCGACGCTGACGGGAATCCATCGCAGGTAGTCGTTGCCGGTCTTGCTGCCGCTCGTGAAGACGTTGACCCACCGCGACTCGAAGAACACCGCGGTCGGTCCGAGCCCGTACTGCATGCCGGCGCCCGCCTGAATCCCCCACTTGTGCACGTTCTTCGGGCTGGTGCCCACCTCGTCGCCGCCGAGCACGTCGGCGAGCACCGTGGTGCCGCCGAAGCCGCGGAACAGGTAGACGCCACCACCGCCGAGCGTGTACAGCGTGAACCCGCGTCCTTCCCGCGCGGCGCGGCCGATCGGGAAGCTCAGCGTCGCGTCGAGCGCGGCGCTGTAGATCTTCGGGTCGGGCGCCGAGCCGAGCATCGCCGGGGCCGTCCGGTCCACGCTCGCCAGGTCGGCGTGCACCTGGTCGTACGCGAGCAGGGCGCGGATGCCTAACGTGCGCCCGGGCCGCTGCCAGCCGACCGGGATGGTGAGGTCGATGCCGCTGTCGTACCCGAGGTTGCTGAGCTGGTTGAACGGTACGGCCGTACCGGCGCCTGCGCCGAAGTAGAACCCGCTCTTGCCGAAGTAGGAGCGGCTCGCCCGGGCGGTCGGCTGCGCCTGGTGCTGCGGCATCATGGCGCCGCAGGGCTCCGTGCGCACGCCCGGACGCATCGCTCGGTTCGTGGGCATCATGGCGCACTGTGCCGGCGTCACGGCCGGCACCGAGTCCTTCGCGACGACCTCGCCGGCGGAGACGCGCCGGGCGGTATCGGGGCGCATGACCGCGGCGGGATCGGTCGGCGCGGGAACGGCGGACGGCTCCTGGGTTACCGGGGTCGCGGGTGCCTTCGTGGGCACCGTGGGTTGTTCCTTTCGGACGGGGATGCGGGCCTTTGCGGTGTCGACTTGTGCCAGAGCCGTCGCGGCTCCCAAGGACAGCATGGCGGCGAGGCCGACGGCGCGTACTGCTGCTGCACCGACTCTCATAGGACCTCCCTCTCTGTCGCCGGCGGCGCGCGGCCTCCGGCGGTTGCGGCGGGGCGACGGACCCTCGATTCGACGAGGGCACTGACGTCGTTCCGCGCGGCGCTCGGTCATCCCGGTCGGGCGGGCCAGCGCATATGCACGATTGCATTCGGAGAGGGTTGCGCCTATCGGGCTCTGCCCGACGGTCTGTCGGATCATCGATCACCGCCGCAACGGAACTCCTCGATGGTGCGTGCCTGACGCAGCGGGAGTTGGCGGAACGGCTCGGGGCGAGCGAGCCGGAGATCTTGGTGCCTCCATCGATTGCTGACGCCCGGATGAGGCTGAAGACGTTGGCTACTCGCTCACCGACAGTATCTCCGCGCATAGTAAGCCCGCGCGGCTTCCGCGTGGGCGACGATTCGATCACCCCGCCGCCGACCCAGCCGAGCCATAGCGCCGCGACAGGCTCGCCATCAGCGCCGACGGATCGGGAGCGCTTCCGGTGGCTCGCTCGACCAGCGTGGCGACCGGGTAGCGCCGCCCATGCCGGTGCACGTGTTCCGCCAGCCAGCCACGCAGCGTCCGGAACTCGCCGGCGGCGAACGCCTCCTCGAGCGGACCCACGGCACGCTCGGCCGCGGCGAACAGCTGGGCCGCGTAGACGTTGCCTAACGTATACGTCGGGAAGTAGCCGATGAGCCCCTCCGACCAGTGACCGTCCTGCAGACACCCGGTTCGATCGTTGCCTGGCGCGAGCCCGAGGTACTGGCGGTACAGGTCCGCCCAGGCGCCGGGGAGGTCGGCCGCCGCGAGGTCGCCGGCGAGCAGCGCGCGCTCGAGCTCGAACCGAATCATGATGTGCAGGTCGTACGTCACCTCATCGGCCTGCACGCGAATGAGGCCCGGAGCGACGTGGTTGATCACGCGGCGAAACGCCTCGAGCGAGATGTCGTGCAACGCCTCGTGGAACGCGCTCCGGAGCTGCGGATAGAAGTGCCGCCAGAACCCCTCGCTTCGCCCCACGAGGTTCTCCCATAACCGCGACTGGGACTCGTGGACGCCTAACGACGCGGCCGCGCCCATCGGCGTTCCGTAGTGCGCAGGGTCCAGCCCCTGGTCGTACAGCGCGTGACCCACCTCGTGCAGCACGGCGAAGAACCCGCGCGCGAAGTTGCGCGGGTAATACCGCAGGGCGATACGCACGTCGCCCGGACCGATCGACGTGCAGAAGGGATGGTTCCCGACATCCACCCGTCCGCACTCGAGATCGAACCCGAGCGCCGCCGCGACGCCCTCGACGAACAGCCGCTGCCGTTCGAGCGGAAACTCGCGGGCCAGCACGTGGCGCGGCGCCGGGGCCGGCGCGCCACGGAGCGAGTCCACCAACGGGACCAGCGCCGTCCGAAGACGCGCGAAGAGGTCCGACAGCTTCTCCGTCGTCATGCCGGGCTCGTAGTCGTCGAGGAGCGCGTCGTACCGGGCCTCGACCCAGCCGACGGCGTCGGCCTCCTCGCGCGCCAGGGCGAAGATCCGGTCCAGCCACGGCGCGAACGCCTTGAACTCGTCGCGCTTGCGCGCGTCCGACCACGCCTGCGAGGCGACGGCGGTCACGCGGGCCGACTCCTCGACCAGGCGTCGGGGAAGACGTCGCTCGCGATCGAAGGCGCGACGCAGCTCGCGCACGTTGACGGCCTCCGGGCTGTCGGGATCGGCCACGAGCAACGAGCCTTCGACGATGGCGAGCAGCTCGTCGTAGCGCGGGTCGGTTCCGCGATCGTGCACGAGTCCGGCGAGCAGCGCCATCTGCTCCGCGCGATGCTCCACACCGCCGCGCGGCATGCAGACCTCCTCATCCCACTGCAGCACGTCGAGACACGACGACAGCACGGTCTCGTCGCGCGAGAGTCGAATCAGATCCGCGTACGCTTGGTCTGGGTTCACGGTCAGTCAGCGGTGTGCGGCGTGGTTGATACCGGGGGGCGGGGTCGTAGAATCACCTCGACGGTGGTCTCCGTGTCTCTCTCCACAGGCGGGCCGCATGCACACACCAGCCGAAGAAGTTGGCCTCATGGGCCTGCGGCTCGCCACTCGCGTCCAGCACGCGCTGGATCGAATCTCCCCCGGGGAAATGGTCGAGTTGATGCGCTCGATCCGCCGCACGGCGACGGACCGACACCTGGCCTATCAGCGCCATGGCGTCACCGAGACCATCCGGCTGCTGCCGTGCCCGCTCACGCTTCGGCCGGACCAGCTCGGGTACACGCATTACGTCTCGGAGACGGTGCTCAACTGCATCAAGCGACTGCCCGATCTGTACTTCGCCGTGCCCGAGGTCCATGAAATTCTCCGCGTGACGCCCGTCGAGGAAGAATGGCTCCGGGATTGCTGGACGCCGGCGCATCGCGAGGCAAACCCGGTCTTCGCGCGGCTCGACGCGGTCGTCGACTACACGACGGCCATGTGGAAGGACTCGATCAAGTTCATGGAGCCCAACCTGAGCGGCATTGGCGGCCTTCATATCGGCCCGACTGCGATGGGCGTGCTCGCCGACCTGGTGGTGCCGGAGCTGTTGGCTCGCGATCCGAGCATTCGGCTGCAGTTGACGGACGACATCCGTGAGATGCTGCTTCAGGACCTGCTCGAGCACCTCGAGGCGATCGGCCGGCCCGGCGGGCAGATCGTGCTCATCGATCCCAAGTACGCGGCCGACGGGCCGGACGAGCCCGAGGCGCTCGCCGCGTACTACGCCGAGCGCCACGGGCTCTCGGTGTTGCATGCCGACGTGAGCGAGCTCCGGCTCGTCGACGGCGAGGTGTTTTACGGCGACGCACGCGTGGACCTCGCGTACAGGGACGCGAGCGTCCTCGATCTCATGGAGCTGGCGGCGGAGGGCGTGGACGTCACGCCGATGCGCGCGCTGCTGCGACAGAACCGCGTCGTGTCCTCGATCACCGCGGAGCTCGACCAGAAGGGCTGCTTCGAGATCTTCACCGACCCGGAGCTCGCCGATCGCCTCCTGACCGTCGAGGAGCGACAGGTAATGCGGCGACACGTGCTGTGGACGCGCCTCATCGCGGAACGCCACGCGTTGGCGCCGACCGGCGAACGGATCGACCTGCTGGAGTACGCGCGCCGACAGCGCGAGTCGCTGGTGCTCAAACCCAATCGCAAATACGGCGGTGAAGGGGTCGTCGTCGGTCCGACGGCGACCCAGGGCGACTGGGAGTCAGCCCTGGACCGTGCGCTGGCGGATGAAGAGCGGTGGGTGGTGCAGCAACTCGCGTCGATCCCGGTCAAGTCGTTTCACGTGCTGGATGATGCCGGTGGGCTGCACGTGGAGCCGTTCTTCATCGTGATGGGGTTCGCGCCGAGCCGCTACGGCGTGGCGATGGTAACGCGCGCGTCGCAGGAGCCGGTCGTCAACGTGGCGCAGCGTGGCGGAATATGCGCAGTGATGGTGAGCGCCAAGGCGCTGCACGGCGCGGTCGCGGGTCCAGCCAGACGCGCATGAGTCCTCGATCGACGCCGCCGGCGTCGGTCGTCGTCCATCGCCGACACCGGCACTGACCCAGCGCCCTTGCCGTCGCGCGCCGCACCCGCGGCCTACTTCTCGGCTTTCGCCTTTCGCTTCAGGTCGGCGCGGTGGGCGCGCTGGTACGTCTGGATGTCCTTGAAACGCCCTTTCGCATCGCGAACGGCATAGAGTTTCCGGCCCGCCCGACTGCGATGAGTGGTGCGATGTGCTTTTGGCATAGAGACCTCGCTGGTAGGTGGCCCCGCGCTCAGCGCAAACGGGGCCGCTCTCAATGTCACACCTCGCCGCCACAGGGTCAGTCGGGTAGAAAGCACGCGTCGCGTCGGATATCCGGGAAGGTGGAGCTGCTCGCCTCCGCCGGTGCATCGTCATCCGCTGCGCGCGAGCTGCGCGGCGGCGACGGCCGCCTGCCCGTAGCTGATGGCGCCGTCGTTAGGCCCGAGCTGTCGAGGCACGAGCACGCGCAGCCCGACGGCCGTGAGACGTTGCCGCACGCCCGCGAGCAGCCGGGCGTTCTGGAACGAGCCGCCACCGAGGACGACCGTGCGAATGCCCTCCGCGTCGGCAACGCGAATGGCCACGCGCACGAATGCGCCGGCCACGGACTCATGGAAGCATGCCGCCAGCGTGTGCACATCGTCGCGCCGCTGCCGGCGCTCGCCAAGCATGGAGAGGAGCGGCATCGGATCCACCACCAGCACGCCATCCTCCTCGGCTACCGGCATCTCGAACGGCTGCGCGCGACGCGAGCCGGCCAGCGACTCGAGCTCCATGGCCGCCTGGCCCTCGTAGCTCATCCCGCGGCGAAGCCCGAGGACGGCGGCGGCCGCGTCGAACAGGCGCCCCATGGACGACGCCAGCGGCGCGTTCAGCCGCCGCTCGATCTGGCGAGCGACGATCGCACGCTGCTCGGCGGTGACGCCGGTGAATGCCAGGGCGAACGCCGGCGCGGAGTCGCGATCGAGCGACGCGTACCCGGCCGCGACGCGCCAGGGCTCGCGCGCGGCCGCGTCGCCGCCCGGGAGAGGCACGTACCTCAGCTGCGCCTTCCGCTGGTAGCCCGACAGGTCGGCCACCAGCACCTCGGCACCCCAGACGTGTCCGTCATCTCCGTACCCGGTGCCGTCGAGTGCGACCCCGACGACACGATCGGTGATGCCGTACTCCGCCATCACTGCGGCGACGTGCGCGTGGTGGTGCTGCACGACGATCTCGCGCTCGAGGCGCAGATCACTCGCGATTCGGGTGGACAGGTACCCCGGATGGAGATCGCGTACGACCACGCGCGGCTCGATGCGGAAGAGGTCGCGATACCGCGCGAGTGTCGCGCGAAAGTGGATGAGGCTCTCGAGCCCGTCCAGGTCCCCGATGTGCGGGCTCACGTACGCCATGTCACCACGCACGAGCGTGAACGTGTTCTTGAGGTGCGGGCCGACGGCGGCCAACGGCTCGGGGCTCGCGATGGGGATGCGAAGCGGCAGTGGCGCGTAGCCGCGCGACCGGCGGATCAGCACGGGCGCATCGTCCACGAAACGGACGACCGAGTCGTCCACGCGCGAAATGACCTCGCGGTCGTGCAGCAGGAAGAAATCCGCGATGCCGGCCAGGCGATCGAATGCTTCGTCGTTCCCGATGGCGATGGGCTCGTCGCTCATGTTGCCGCTCGTCATGACGAGCGGGCGGCCGGCGGCGCGAACAAGCAGGTGATGCAGCGGCGAATACGGGAGCATCACACCGATCCAGCCCAGCCCGGGCGCGACGGACGACGCGATCGGGCCGTTCCGCCGGCGCGCGAGGAGCACGATCGGATGCTCCGCGCCCGTCAGCAGCTGCGCTTCGGCCGTTGACACGACACCAATCTGGCGCGCGTGAACGAGCGTGCCGACCATGACGGCGAGCGGTTTGGCGTCCCGGTGCTTGCGGAGGCGGAGCGTGCGTACGGCGGCGTTGTTCGTGGCGTCGCACGCGAGGTGGAACCCACCGATGCCACGGATGGCGACGATACGGCCGGCGGCGATCAGCTGCGCCGTCTCACGGATAGCGGCGTCGCCGTGACCCAGCACGGTCCCGTCGGGATGCGCCAGCCATACGCGCGGCCCGCAGCTGTTGCATGCGATCGTCTCGGCGTGGTATCGCCTGTCAGCCGGCGTCTCGTACTCGGCGCGACAGGGGTCACACATCGGGAACGCGGCCATCGACGTGCGCTCGCGGTCGTAGGGCAGCGATTCGATGACCGTGTAGCGCGGCCCGCAATCGGTGCAGGTGATGAATGGATGGCGATGGCGCCGT
>DASURJ010000731.1:0-4373 GCA_036280115.1 Gemmatimonadaceae bacterium | reverse complement strand
ACGAAACCGGACGCCGGCTCGACAGTTCCTTCACGAGCCGATAGAGAAACTCCTGCCCCTCGAAGAACGACTTTACCAGCATCCGCTCATCGCGGCCGTGCGCGCGCGAGTCGTCCATGTCGCCGAACAGCCCGGAGACGCCGTACGTCGGGATACCCGCCGCACGTAGGTACCACCCATCCGTTGCACCGGTCGCCATTACGGGGACCACGGGGATTCCCGGCCACATCTCTCGCGTGAGGCGCTCGACCGGACGCATCACCTCGTCGGACAGCGGCGACGGCGGCCCCCCTCGGCGCTCGGGGGTCGGCGAGACGTGGACGGCAGTGTCGCCGGCTACCCGCACGAGCGTCTCGCGCACGTCGGCGATGTCGTGGTCGGGCAGCACGCGGCAGTTGACGGTCGCCCGCGCGAGCTGCGGCAACGCGTTAGGCGCATGGCCGCCCTCGAGCTGCGTCGCCACGCACGTCGTGCGCATCGTCGCGTTGTAAACGGGGTGCGCCGATAGCCTCCGCGCCGCCGCGGTATCGTTAGGGTTCCGCGCGACGGCTCGCATGTCCGCCGCCGTCTGGCCCGTCTCCACCGTCGCGAGCTTCTCGAAGTACCCGCGCGTCACCTCGTTTAGCTTCACCGGGAACTCGAACGTCGAGAGCCGGGCGAGTGCCTCGGAGAGACGGTAGATCGCGTTGTCCTTCACCGGGCGCGAGCTGTGTCCGCCCTTGTTGCGCACCTCCCACGTGAAATCGTAGTACACCTTCTCCGCCGCCTGCACGTTGTGCGAGAACGGCTTTCCGTTCTTGAGGTATCCGCCGCCGCCCTCGTTCAGCGCGTACGCGGCGTCGATGAGCTCACGTCTGTTCTTCAGAAGCCAGTCGACGCCGTTGTGATCGCCGCCCTCCTCGTCGGCCGTGAGCGCCACGATGAGATCGCGATCAGGGACGTACCCCTCCCGCTTCATCCGGATGAGGTTCGCGATCCAGATGGCCGCCATCGCCTTGTCGTCGGCGGTACCGCGGCCGTAGTAGTACCCGTCGCGCTCGGTGAACGTGAACGGGTCGAGGTCGTTCGACCAGTCTTCCTTGCGCGCCGCAACAACGTCGAGGTGCGCGAGGAGGAGAATGGGTTTCCGCCCAGTGGCGCCATTGCCGCGATAACGCGCGATCAGATTACCGTCACGCGGACCGGAGCTTACCACCTGGACGTCGGCATCCGGAAACCCGGCTGCCTTCAGCCGCGCCGCCATCGCCTCGGCCGCCGTGGTCGTGCCGCCGGGGTCGGCATCGGTGGTGGTGTTGATCTCGATCAGCTCCTTGTAGATGTCGCGCGCGAGTTGCTGATGCGCCTCGAGCGGCGCCTGAGCTGCTACTGCGGATCCCGAGGAGGCGACCAGGACGATCGCGAGGGTCGGGAGCAGGCGATGGCCAACTGCCATGGAAGATTCTCCGGTAATTTTGACGAGAGCTGGGAAACTGCGGCCGCGTCGCTGCCGGCGTAAAGCGCCGCGAGTCGCGCGGCAGGAAGTCCTGAAAGGAACCTGACCCGGTGATTTCGCGCCCGCCACTACCTTAAATAGCCAGATGAAGCGTTCGCCCTCAGAATCCACTCACACGAACGAGCGATGACGTTCGGACGGGAACGGCGACTGGTGTCGGTCTTCCTGCTTCTCGCGGGAGTGATGACACCGGCCACGGCGGTGGCGCAGTCACCCACGCGCGGGGCGTCAAGGGCTGCCTCACCCAGCACGGTCGCTGACTCGGCGCTCCTGGCTCAGGCCTACGCGCAGGCCCGCACGCTGCCGAGGCTCAGGAGCTTGCTGGTACATTGGCGCGGATCGCTCATCCGCGAGCACTACTTCCACGGTGCCACGCGCGCGCGGACGGCGAACATCAAGAGCGCGTCGAAGAGCATCATCTCGAGCCTCGTCGGCATTGCCATCGCGCGCAAGCAGATCCGCGACGTGCACCAGACCATCGGCGAGCTGCTGCCCGAAGCTACGCGCGGTCTCGACCCCGCGAAGCGCGCGATCACGGTCGAAGATCTGCTCACCATGCGGACCGGGCTCCAGAGCACGAGCTTCGCCAACTATGGTAACTGGGTGACGAGCCGCAACTGGGTGCGCGATGCGTTGCGCCGCCCGATGGTAGCCGAGCCCGGCGGGCCGATGATCTACAGCACGGGCAGCACGCACCTCCTGTCCGCGATCCTCACGCGCGCGACTGGCGCGAGCACGCATCGCTACGCGGAGCGCGTGCTGGCTCGCCCGTTAGGCATCCCGCTCCGGGCGTGGACGCGCGACCCGCAGGGGATCTACTTCGGTGGGAACGAGATGCGGATGACGCCGCGCGAGATGGTGGCGTTCGGGGTGATGTACCTGAACGGCGGTCGAGCGCCGAACGGTGCGCAGGTGGTCCCGAAGGCGTGGATCGACAGCTCGTGGGTTCGGCGAACCCGATCCGGGTGGAGCGACCAGGAGTACGGTTACGGCTGGTGGATTCGCCGTGCCGGCGCGCATGATGTGTACTTCGCGTGGGGCTACGGAGGCCAGTTCATCTTCGTGGTGCCGGATCTGGAGCTCGTGGTGGTGACGACGTCCGACGCGAGCCCGACCACGCGGGAGCGGGGCCATCTCGAGGCGATCTATTCGATGCTCGACTTCGCCATTGTGCCCGCCGTGGAATTGGGGTCAGAGTCCTAACCCATCCTTTTGTCGCCAAGGCGACAAAAGGATGGGTTAGGACTCTGACCCCTTACGCATCATTCGAGCGCCCCAGCCAGCGCGAGCGCGGCTGCGCCGCGGCCGATGGTCTGGCCCGCCTCGATGTCGAACCGGTAGTGAATCCCGCCATACATGCGAGACACACCAGCCTCCTCGACGATTGCCGCGAGCCGATCGCGCTCGCCCGGAAACGCATCCATCAGCACTGTCATCACCGCACCCGTGATGCATGAGTGTCCGGACGGGTACGACGGGTGGTTCGGGAGGCTGATCGGGACCGTGATTCCCGGGTCGGCCTGCGACGGACGGATGAACCAGTAGAAGACCTTCGTGTCCCAGCAGGCGATCTGCGCGTCGAACGCCGCCGCGTTGGCGTAGGCGAGTATCCTGGCCGCCTCGCGCTCGGTACGATGATACTTCCGGATCAGCGCGTTCGCTTCCTTGTTGTTGCTGCTGATGGTGAACCCCGCCGCCCAGAACTGTGCGGCCGCGAGCTGCTCGGCCGTGCGGTTATCCGAGATCGCGCGGATCTCGGCCAGCGCGGCGAGGAACGCGGTGGAGCCGAACGGCGGAGGCGGTGGCGAACGAAGCTGGCTCGCCGACGTCATGAAGAACGGGCGGACGCCGTGTATCGAACGGACGATCGGCAGCCCGTTCCAGACCCAGAAACCCGGGCCCACAGGTGGAACACCCACAGACACGCCGGGGAGGTAGTTGTCAGTCGAGGCCTGGGCGATCACTGCGGCGCCAACGGCGCGACCGATCGCTTCGCCTGACGCGGCATCCTGGTTTTTCGCACCGGGCCAGCCGGTTGCGGCGAGGTCGGCGTCCAACTGAGCCTCGAATGTGGCTGCGTCGACAGGGAAGAACCAGCTCAGCACGGCGGCGGACGCGGCCCCGACTGCGACCGACACTGCGGGGTGGACGGGTCCGTCTTTCCCGGCCTCCGCGGCGAGCACCGCGCGGTACTGCGCGAGGGAGAGATACGTGAGGATTCGACTCGCGGCAGCTTGCCCGTTCGCGAGCGTGCGCTGGTTCATGTGCGCGATGGCGCGCTCGTTCCAGCGGGTGCTCGCGTTCGCGTCCCAGAACTTCACCGCCGAGAGGTTCGCCGTGTGGGGCTGAACGATTCGCGTCGGGGTATCGCTGCATCCCGACGCGACGATCGCCGCAACGAGCGCCAGTATCCGGTGCGCGTAGGTGGTAGGGGACCGCATGGGGTGATCCTCGGTTCGCGGTGTCGGGGTCCGGTCAACGCGGATCGTCCGCGTCCCGCACGACCCTTCACTCTCACCTAACGCGAGTTCCGAGCGAAACACGACACGCCAACTACCAGCAATACAACGATGCGTTAGGGGTCAGAGTCCTAACGCATCGTTTCGTTGCGTCGCGCCATCGGGCGGACGCGGGAAACACCCTGCGCGCCTCGAGCGCGGTGTGGCGGGCCGGTCGGAACTACGATGACGCGGATGACGCGGAAATGGCCGGATGCGGGGACGCGTCTCGCGCCACGTCAGGCATCCAGAACTGAGAGGGGTACGGATGAGGGGGATGAGGGGATGAGCGACATCATCCCACGCAGGTCAAGGCTCCGCTCGCCGGAACGTGACTGAAGGGGGAACGGCTCCCCGGGATGTCACTCGCCCCGGGAGCAGTT
>DASURJ010000730.1:0-9430 GCA_036280115.1 Gemmatimonadaceae bacterium | reverse complement strand
GGCGGTTTTGCCCGGTTCGCAGTTCCCGGTTCCTGGTCCCTGCCGTTAGCGCCTACCCCTACGACATACCGGCCGCTGAAAGTTGCAATCCACGCCAGGTTGGCGTAACTCACGTGCGCGATACGTGCACCAAACGCTGCACCTTTACGCGGGCGTAACGCCCGTGTTCCGGTCCACGGGCGTGTGCTGGTTCAGCGAATGCCGTGGAATGGAGTGTGCGACGCACACCCGGCCCGCCGGACGCGGGACGATCTTCAGCACAGGTATGTAAGAATGGCTCAACGCCAGACCCTTCCGGTTCTTCCGCTCCGCGGAACCGTGATCTTTCCGGGGCTCACCGCTCCGATCGCGGCCGGACGCCCGGGCACGTTGCGGGCGATCGAGGCCGCGTTGAAGAGCGATCGCCTCGTCTTCGCGGTCGCGCAGCGTGACAACACCGACGAGCCCACGCCCGACATCCTGTACTCGATGGGCGTGATCGCTCGCATTGGACAGATTCAACGCGGGCTCGGCGGCGTGCAGCTCCTCCTCCAGGGCGAGCAGCGAGCGACATCGCTGCAGTACTCGACGTCCGAGGGGTATCTCACTTCGGTCGTGATGCCCGTCGAGGAGATGAATCCGCTCAACGAACACGACCCCGCGTTCGAGGCGCTCCACAAGGAGATCCGCGAGCGTGCCGCCGAGCTCGGCGAGCGACGCGGCCTTCCCGAAGAGGTCGTTCACCAGGTTCTCGACTCCGTCACCGACCCCGGCCGATTCGCTGACCTCGTCGCGGGGTACATCGAGCTGCCCGTGCCCGAAAAACAGGGGCTGTTGGAGACGCTCTCTGTCGAAGAGCGGCTTCGCCGCGTGCTCGTTCACGTGCAGCGACAGATCGGGCTACTGGAAGCGCAGGAAGAGATCAAGTCGCAGGTGCAGGAAGAGCTCGGCGAGCGCCAGCGCGAGATGTATCTGCGCGAGCAGCTCAAAGCGATTCAGAAAGAGCTCGGCGACGACGACCAGGCGAAGGAGGTCAACGAGCTTCGCGAGAAGCTGATGAAGCTCCCGCTGCCGAAAGAAGCGCGCGCGGAAGTGGAGCGCGAGCTCGGACGGCTCGAGCGCTCGGGACGCGAGTCCATGGAAGCCCAGGTGATCCGCACGTACCTCGAGTGGATCGCGGAGCTGCCGTGGGGCACGCGTTCCGACGACCATCTGGATCTGCGCCGAGCGACGGAGATCCTGGACGAGGATCACTACGGACTGCAGGACGTGAAAGACCGGGTCCTGGAGTTCCTCGCGGTTCGTCAGCTGCGTGCGCAGCAGCTGGCTGAGGAGGTCGAGAAGACGGGCGAGCTGCCAGCGTACAGGCTCAAGGCAGCGAAGGAAGACGCGACGCCCGCGCTCAACATGACCGATGATGAGGACCGGGCCATCACCGACGCGAAGGAAGCGAAGGCGCGTGCGATGGCCAAGGGGCCGATTCTACTGTTCGTCGGACCGCCGGGCGTTGGTAAGACGTCCATCGCGAAGTCGATCGCGCGCGCGCTCGGCCGCGAGTACGTGCGTGTGGCGCTCGGCGGCGCGCGCGACGAGGCGGACATTCGCGGGCATCGTCGCACGTACGTCGGTGCGATGCCGGGCCGCATCATCCAGGGAATGAAGCAGGCAGGCTCGAAGAATCCGGTCTTCCTGCTCGACGAGGTGGACAAGCTCGGGGTGTCGTTCCAGGGCGACCCGTCGAGCGCGCTGCTCGAGGTGCTCGACCCGGCGCAGAACGACAGCTTCACCGACCACTACCTCGGCATTCCGTTCGACCTGAGCGAGGTGCTCTTCATCGCGACCGCGAACTTCATTCAGAACATTCCGGGACCGCTCCTCGACCGCATGGAGACGGTGGAGTTCGCGGGGTACACGGAACGCGAGAAGGCGGAGATCGCGAAGAAGTACCTGATTCCGCGCCAGCTCGAGGAGGCCGGGCTCTCCGACAAGAACGTGAGCTTCACGGACGACGCCGTGATGTCGGTGGTCTCGAACTACACGCGCGAGAGCGGTGTGCGTCAGCTCGAACGCCAGATCGGCGCCGTCGCTCGCAAGGTCGCGCGGCGTATCGCCGCGGGCGACACGGTGGTGCTTGCGGACGGGCAGATCGATGCCGCCGAGGTGCGCGAGTTGCTCGGCCGGCCGAAGGTGCATCCCGAGCGTGCGGCCGAAACGAACGAAGTGGGGATTGCCACCGGCATGTACTACACGCCGATGGGCGGTGACATCATGTTCGTCGAGGCGTCCATCCGGCGGTATTACGGCGGCGCGCCTAACGTCGACCCGTCGATGCAGGTGGGTCCCGGCGGCGCGGTCTCTCTGATTCTGACCGGCCAGCTGGGCGACGTGATGAAGGAGTCCGCGCGTGCGGCGTTCACCTACGCCACGAACAACGCGGCGAAGCTCGGGATTCCGAAGGACCGGCTCGGCGCCATCGAGGCCCACATCCACGTGCCGGCAGGTGCGATTCCCAAGGATGGACCGTCCGCGGGCATCGCGATCGCGACCGCCCTCGTGTCGGAGATGTCCGATCGACCCGTGCGACGCGACGTGGCGATGACCGGTGAGATCACGCTTCGCGGCCGCGTGCTGCCGATCGGCGGTCTCAAGGAGAAGGTGCTCGGCGCGCACCGCGCGGGCATCAAGGTAGTCATTCTCCCGAAGGAGAACGAGGCGGACATCGAGGACATCCCCGAGGAGGTGCGTTCGCAGCTGGAGTTCCACGCCGTCGAGACGCTCGAGGAGGTCCTGAAGATCGCGCTGGTACCGGAGAAAGATGCCGGCGCCGCCGAGGACAAGAAGGAGGCGATGGCCGCGGCCTAGAACACGATCGGGCCGTTCTTGAACAGGTGCCAGCCGTTGACCCGCAAGGGCAACGGCTCGGTACCGGCCAGGAAGTACTCCATGTACCGTCGATCGGGCGGGGTGGTGGAGTCCGCGAGCTGCCCCGTCACCCGATCGAGCTCCGCTGCAATCAGCCCGGCGGGCGGGCGCCATTCACTCGGCGTCCGGGACGCGTAGTAGTCCGCCATCATTCTCCCGAAGATGGGCGCGGCGAGCGTGCCGCCGGCGGCTCCGGGCGTGATGGTCTTCGGCTTGTCGAAGCCGATCCACACACCTGCAACGACATCCGGCGTCATTCCGACGAACCACACGTCGGTGTTGTCGTTCGTCGTCCCCGTCTTCCCGGCAACGGGAATGCTCTCCGGCAAGTAACGACGAATCGACGTCGCCGTGCCCCGCTCCACGACCTCGCGCATCATGTCGCGCACGATGAACGCCACCTGCGGGTCGATGACGGAACGCGGAGGAGGTGCCGGGTTCGTGAAGACGGCAGCCCCTGCCCTGTCTTCGATGCGGTAGATGAACCGAGGTCCCACGTGCGCACCGAGGTTCGCGAAAACGGTGTATGCCCCGACGAGGTCGAGGGGCTGGAGCGCCGACGCGCCGATGGCGCTCGCGGGGTACGGCGCGACCGGGGCGTCGATCCCGAACCGTCGGGCCCACGTCACGATGGTGTCCATCCCCACCTGCGTCGCGAGCTGAACGGCGACGACATTCCTCGACCTCGCCAGCGCCTCGCGCATCGTAATCGGGCCAAGGAACTCGTTGTCGGAGTTATCCGGCCGGTAGACGCGTCCGCGATCGAGGGGGATGGCGATGGCGGTGTCGGCCACGATGGCATTCGCCGTCAGGCTGTCGGCGATCGCCGCCGCGTAGACAATGGGCTTGAACGCGGAGCCGGGCTGACGCATTCCGTCGATCACGCGATCGAACGAGGATTCGCGGTAGTCTCGCCCGCCAACGATGGCGCGTATGTCGCCCGTCGTCGGGTCCATCGCCACGAGGGCGCCCTGCAGATAGTCGGTGTTCCCCTTCGGCCGGTTCGCGAACTTGGTGTGCCGGTAGCCTGGCAGCGCCTCGACCGCCTCGAGGCCCTCGACGAGTGCACGATTCGCTGACCGCTGGAGCAGCGGATCGAGGCTCGTGTAGATGCGATAGCCTCCGGTGCCCACCGCGACACCCGCGCGCTCCGCCTGAATGCGCACCACGTCCACGAAGTACGACGCGTCGACGGCAAAGCCCGCGTCGGGAACGGTCTCGAGCGCCACGCGCCTGGCCGCCGCCGCCTGCGCCGGCGTGATGTACTTCTGCTCGGCCATCAACGCGAGCACGAGGTTGCGCCGATCCGTCACCCGCTTGGGATGCCTGAGCGGATCGTAGACGGCCGGGCCCTTGGGGATGGCTGCGAGCGTCGCCGCTTCGGCCAGGCTGAGCTGGGCCGCTCCCTTCCCGAAGTAGTGACGCGCTGCCGATTCGATCCCAAACCAGCCGTGCCCGAAGCTGATCTGGTTCAGGTACGCCTCGAGGATCTGTTCCTTCGAGTAGCGCTTCTCCATCTCACGCGCGGCCGCCTGCTCTCGCAGCTTTCGCGAAAGACTACGATCGGTGCGGTCGATGATCTCGGGGTGCATGTTCCCGACGAGCTGCTGCGTGATGGTGCTGGCGCCTCGCGGGTCGCCAGTCATGGCATCCTTGAGGGCACCCGCGATCCCCACGACGTCGACGCCGTCGTGCTGGTAGAATCGCTGGTCCTCCACGGCCACGAACGCCTGCCCCACATACCTCGGCAGCGAGCGAATGGACACGAGCGTGCGTTTCTCGCGTCCGATCTCGCCAATGAGCGAGCCGTCCCGAGCGAACACCAGCGACGACTGTGATGGCTGGATGATGCGCCAGGGCTCTACCTGCTCGCGCTGTTGCGCGCCGAGGCTGCTCCCAGAGCCAACCACCGCGACCACGGCACCGATGCACCACATGCGAGCGCGCCGAGCGGTCACGGGTCTCGGCGCGCGTCGCTCGAGGGCGAAGTGCTGGTGGCGAGTGGAGTTACTCACAGGCGTCTCGTTCAGTCGGAGCGTCAGCGCGGCGGCGGCCGCAGCGTGACGTGTGTAACATACACCTCACCGTCCTGAACGTGTCCCGCAAGGTGCGTGACGCGATCTCGTGATGACGGTCACACACGCCATTCCGTGCCGCGCGGGATCGTGGCACCTTTCCGGGCATATGGCACCAGTGCTGGCACCTGCGCTTCACCTCGCCGTCGTTCAGTTTCGGCCGCGGAAGGGCGACTACGCCTCGAACGTCGCTCGCATTGGCGAGTTGCTCGCGCGATCGAGCGCGCTGGAGCCGGCGCCTCACGTCGTGCATTTCCCGGAGACGGCGGCGACCGGCTACTTCGTCGAGGGCGCGGTCCGAGATCTCGCGGTCACGGCCGGGACGATGGCGTACGACATCGCCGCGGCGTATCGGGCCGCGTCGAACGGCGACCCGCGGCCGATCGACGTCGTCCTCGGCTTCTACGAGAAATGGCGCGACACGCTTTACAACAGCGCGCTGTACGCGCGTGTCGGCACAGGCGAGCCGGAGATCCTGCACGTCCACCGAAAGAACTTCCTCCCGACGTACGGGTTGTTCGATGAGGAGCGGTTCGTCGAGCGCGGCCATGAGCTCCGCGCGTTCGACACGCCGTGGGGACGGGCCGCGATCCTGGTGTGCGAGGACGCGTGGCACAGCCTTTCGGGTACGGTCGCCGCGTTGGATGACGCTCAGTTGATCTTCCTGTCGTCGGCCGCTCCCGCGCGGGGGATCTGGCCACGAGACGACGCCATCCCCGGGCCCGCGTCGGTGGCACGGTGGGAGCGACTCGTGCGCGACATCGCCGAGGAGCACGGGGTGTTCGTGACGTTCTCGAACCTCGTGGGCAGCGAGGGCGGGAAGATGTTTCCCGGCGCGTCGATGGTGATGGGCCCCCGCGGGGACGTGCGGGTTCGGGCGCCGGTGTGGGATGAAGCCATCGTCACCGCAACGGCGGACCTGAGCGATCTCGCGCGCGCCCGCGCCGACGCGCCGCTGCTCGCTGACCTCCGAACGGCCTTACCGCATCTCCGCGAGCTGCTCGACGCCGTGGACGACGATCACGTTAGGCGCCCCGTCGAGTGGGATCCCGTCCCTGCCGCGTCTGTCGGCGCGGCGCCCATCGGCATCGCAAACAGCGCCTCGGCTGTGCCAGCGGTGACGTCCCATCCGGATGGAAACGGATCGGAGGCGGGCCCGGGGCCGCCCATCTGCATTGTCGTTGGCGGCGAGGCGGCTCGGGGCGCTCCACCGCCGCTGGAGATCGAACCGGCGCTGGTCGAGCGTTGGCTCGTCGCGTTCATCCGCGACGAGATGCGCCGGCGTGGGTTCGAGCGCGCGGTCGTGGGTCTCTCAGGCGGAGTCGACTCGGCGGTCACCACGCACCTCGCCGCGCGCGCGCTCGGGCCGCAGAACGTCGTGGCCGTTCGTATGCCGTACCGCACGTCGGACCCGTCGAGCCTCGAGCACGCGCAGCTGGTCATCGACGCGCTCGGTGTGGAATCCCGAACGATCGACATCACCGCCGCCGTGGACGGCTACCTCACGAACGAGCCTGACGCGGGCCCCGCGCGGCGCGGCAACGTCATGGCGCGTGTCCGCATGATCGCCTTGTTCGACCTCTCGTCGCGCTACCACGCGCTGCCGCTCGGCACGGGCAACAAGACGGAGCGGCTCTTCGGGTACTTCACGTGGCACGCGGACGACTCGCCGCCGATCAACCCGTTAGGCGACCTGTTCAAGACGCAGGTGTGGGCGCTCGCGCGTCACCTCGGTGTGCCGGACGTGATCGTGACGAAGCCGGCGTCGGCGGACCTCATCTCCGGGCAGACGGACGAGGGTGACTTCGGAATCAGCTACGCCGCGGCCGACGAGATCCTGAACTGGCTCCTGTCCGGGTATCGCCCGGAGGAGCTGGTGGCGCGGGGCATCGCTCGCGACCAGGTGGACCTCGTGCGCCGGCGCCTCGAGAGCACACACTGGAAGCGCCGGCTGCCGACGGTCGCGATGCTCAGCCCCACCGCGATCGGCGAGTCGTATCTGCGCCCGGTCGATTACTGAGTGCGTTGTTCTGCTTCGTCCGGGGTCAGAGTCCTAACCCATCGTTCCGTTGCGGAGCAACGGAACGATGGGTTAGGACTCTGACCCCCAACGCATCGTTCTAGCGCGGGACCGCTGCGCCGGACTTGAGCGAGATCAGGATGACGCTCACCGGCTGCGGCGCCACCCTCCCAGCGGCGTGCTTGGACACCTCGATGGCCTCGATGTCGTTGGGGCGGAGCGCGGCAACGCCTGACGGAATCTCCGGACTGCCACCCGACGCGCGCGTCCGTACCCGCAGCGTGCCGACGGACTGCGAATCACTGGGCGTCTTCCTCAGCCGGATCTCTCCGGTCCCAGCGGTCGCCCGCACGCGCCCCGGTTCATGGTTCGTGGCCTCGGCTCCACCGCGAAGCTCAATGTTCCGGCGCGTCGGCGACTGCTTGAGACCGAGGCTGTCCGCGGCCTGAGACTCGCTCAACACGACCTTCCCATCGGCCGATTTGACGACAAAGAGTATCCTCGGCCCGCCCTCGCCACGCGCGACCTCCGGGAAGCGTTCAGCAACGATCTGGCGCAGCTCGTCCGCTGCCAGCGCGCCCGACGCCGTTCCATTGCCGTAGACGCGTGTGCTCGCGGCGTCCTTCCCATCGGGAGCGAGCATCTCGGGTGACGGCATCTCGCACGCGACAACGACAGCGGCGAGGGCCATGGCGGTGCCTAACGCCAGACGGACACGAGGGTAACGAGCACGAGCAGGGTGCATGGCCAGAATCCTCCTGGTGAGCGATGAGGTGCGCTCGAACAACGCGGGCGCCAGGAGGGGCCCGCCTCGAACGCGCCGGGAGCATACGTCGAGAAGCAAGGTGCCGTACTCGCGCGCGTCACGCCCCGAGGCGAGGACACGGGCATCACAGTCGAGCTCCACCGCGACGCGCAACCGCCTCGTGATCCACCACGCCGCGACGTTCCACGGCATCGCGAGCGTGAGCAGCGCGGCGACGTGCAGCAGGAGTGGATCCCGTGAGTGGATATGCTGGCGCTCGTGCTCGAGCATGAGCGCGCGCTGCTCGGGGGTCAGGGCGAGCGCCCACTCGGGGACGACGATCTGCGGCCGAATGGTTCCGATGACGGCCGGCCCGACGGCCGGTGACAGCAGCACGTCCTGCCCGTCGATGGTGGCCATGCGCCAACGGCGACGCCGAGCAGCCAGCGTCCAGCTCGCAGCGCCGAACGCGGCGAGGGCGAGAAGCGCAGCCCCTATCCAGGCAAACGCCAGCGACGAGTCGTATCGACCCAGTGCGCGCGCATCGGCTCGCGTCATGAGCTTCGCAATCCGGTCGCCGATCTCGCTCGCGACGCCAACGAGTGCGCGCTGGTCCCGTGCGGTCGCCGATGAGGCTTGCGGTTCCACCGGTTGCGTCGCGGTCCACCCGAAAGCCGCCCATGCGGGGATCACGCTCGACGCGATCAACGCGCCGAGCCATAGCCATCGGCGTCCCTGCACCGTTCCGGCCGTGGTCCGCTCGAGGATCGCAGCCGCGGCTCCGACTACGGCCGCGACGACGATTGCGTATGTCATCCAGAGGGCGATCATCGCTTGTCGTTCCTCAAACGCGCGTCCATCAGCTTTCGGAGCCGCTTCAGCTCGTCATCCGTGAGATCTCGGTCGCTTACGAGCTGCGTCAGCAGCAGTTCCGGCGAGCCATTGAAGACCGTGTCGATCAGCCGCGCGAGCGCGCTGCGGCCTGCGACCCGGCGCTCGACGAGCGGGTAGTAGCGGTGCGCCTTCCCTTCCCCACGGTGGGCGACGTGGCCCTTCTCCTCGAGGGTACGAAGCACCGTGAGCACGGTCGTGTAAGCGAGGTCGTCGGGGAGCCGCTCCCGCACCTCGGCCACGGTGGCCGAGCCGCGGTCCCACAACACCGCCATGACGTCGAGCTCTCGGTCGGTAAACGAGATCCGCATCGCGCAATCCTACTATAAGTTTAGTAGATGGTATCCGCGGGAGCCGGCTCTGTCAACTAGTTTTTTAGTAGGTCTGGCTTCCGCACGCTGGCCGACGGCCTCGCGCCGCCGGCCCGCAAGAATCGGGTTGGCCCCGTAGCAAGCCGGTGGTACATCTCTCTCCAGCAATCATGGAATGCCATTGAGGCTGGAGCGACGCATGGAACCCATTGAAGCAAAGGACTACGTCCGGGTCGAGGCGGCCCTGAACTACCTGGCACGGCACGGTGATCGACAGCCGACGCTTGGCGACGTCGCCGCGCACATCGGGCTCAGCGAGCATCACCTGCAGCGCATGTTCACGCGCTGGGCGGGGATCAGCCCGAAGCGCTTTCTCCAGTTCCAGACGGTGGAGACCGCAAAGAGTCTGCTGCGTGACTCGAGGAGCGTGCTCGACGCCACGTATTCATCGGGACTCTCGAGTGGCGGGCGGTTGCACGACCTGTTC
>DASURJ010000729.1:0-3405 GCA_036280115.1 Gemmatimonadaceae bacterium | reverse complement strand
TTGCGCCGCGCGTCCTCGTCCTGCGCGCGCAGCTCGTCGTGCCTGCGGATGTCGTCCCGGGTGGCGAGCCGGCGCGCCCGCCTGGCGGGCAGCGCGCCACCGGTGCCATGCGGCACTCCGCGGTTGCGCTGCTCCGCGCGCGCCCCGGTGGCGTGCACGCGCCCGAGATCCTCGCCGCGATCCGCCTCGACGATCACGGCGGCGTCGACCGGCGGCAGGTCGTCGCTCTCCCACAGGAAGAACTCGCGACGATTGCCCTTGAACTCGACCTCGATGAGATGAGACGGCACGTCTATTCGAGGACCTGCCCCATCCGGAGATACTTCTCACGCCGGCGCCGCACAAGCTTGTCGGGCTTGTACTTCCTGAGCTCGTCGAGATGCCGGCAGATCACGTCGTGCACGGCGACAGCCGTCGCCTGGTGGTCGGCGTGCGCACCGCCCTTCGGCTCGGGGACGATCTCGTCGACCACCTTGAGCTCGAAGAGATCCGGTGCCGTGATGCGCAGCGCCGAGGCAGCCTTCTCGCGCATTTCGGGACTCTTTCCGTCCTTCCAGAGAATCGCGGCGCAGCCTTCCACCGTGATCACCGAGTACACGGAGTTCTCCAGCATCAGGACACGATCGGCGACGCCCAGCGCCAGCGCGCCACCCGATCCTCCCTCCCCGATGATCGTCGCGATGATGGGTACCTCCAGGCGGCTCATCTCGAGGAGGTTCCGCGCGATGGCCTCAGACTGGCCCCGCTCTTCGGCGCCGAGCCCGGCCCACGCACCGGGGGTGTCGATGAAGGTGAGCACGGGAACGTGGAACTTCTCGGCGAGCTTCATGAGTCGCAACGCCTTGCGGTATCCCTCGGGATGCGGCATCCCGAAGTTGCGACGCAGGTTCTCCTTGGTGTCCCGGCCACGCTGGTGTCCTATGACCATCACCGTTTCACCGTCCAGGCGCGCCCATCCGCCGACGATGGCGGGGTCTTCGCGGTACAGACGGTCGCCGTGCAGCTCGATGAAGTCCGTGAATACGAGGCGGAAATAGTCGTCGGACAGGGGCCGCTTGTTGGACCGGGCCACCTGAACCCGTTGCAGGGGCGTGAGATTCCGGTAGATCTCCTCGCGCAGCTCGGCCAGCTTGCGCTCGAGCGGCGCAATCTCCTCGGCTACGTTGAGCTGTCGCTCACCGGCGAGCTTCTTCAACTCGTCGATCTGGCGTTCCAGCTCGAAAATCGGCTTTTCAAAGTCGAGGGTGGCCGTGGCCATAGGGGATATGTTAGGGCCCCTGGCCGGCCCGGACGAGATGCACGCGCTCGGACCCGAGCAAAGCCCGTAGCTCGGTCAGAGCGGCGTGCGAGGCCGGAAGTCGAAGCGACCTGGACCTAAGCTTCGTGCCGCCGTTGCCATCGCGCCAGCGCACTTCCAGCGCCGGGGCCACCGTACTCCCCGTGGAGTGCGTCTCGATGACCGCGCGAACGTCCCTGAGCACCTCGGCGTCGACATCGCGGCTGTCCCCGAGGGTGATCGAGACGCCGATGTCCCCGGAGAACTTCATGTCGGCGAAGCGCGTCACGGATTCGACGATGAACGTGGGTGCCTCGACATCCCGGTCGCGACGTGAATAGCCGCCCCTGAGAAGAACAGGAATGTCCGTCCTGACCTGATCGGCGATCGCCGCCCACTTCTCGGGGAAGATCAGCACCTCTGCGGAGCCGGAGAAGTCCTCCACCGTCAGCCTGGCGAACTCCGACCCCGAGCGCTTGCTGATCTGCCGTTTGACCGCCGTGATGACGACTCCCAGCGCGACCGGGTCAGCGGTCCAGGTGCCGAGCTGCGAGACCGTGTGGGTGGCGAACAGCTCGCACTCGAGCCGATACGGCTCGAGGGGGTGGCCGGAAATGTAGAAGCCAAGGATCTCCTTTTCCTTGGAGAGCCGCTCCGACTCGGACCATGCCGGCACGTTCGGGTAGCGCGGCTGGTGCACAGTGCCCGTGGACTCCGCCTGGGGGGTCTGCACGGTCATGTCGCCGAAGAGGCTCGCCTGGCCGCTCTCCTTCTCGGCCTGCCGCAGGGACGCTTCCTGCAACGCGCTGTCCAGCGCGGCCCACATCCGGGAGCGTTCCACGCCGAAGGAGTCCAGTGCACCGGATGTGATCAGGGCCTCGAAAACGCGCCGGTTGCAGAGCCGCAGGTCGACGCGCTCGCACAGATCGAACAGGTCGGTGAACGGACGCTCGCCGCGCGCGGCGAGAATCGAGTCGATGGCGGAGTGGCCGACGTTGCGGATGGCGCCCAGGCCGAAGCGCAGCCGCCTGTCACCGACGACGGTGAACTTGTAGCCGGACTCGTTCACGTCCGGAGCCAGCACCTCGAGTCCCAGTTCCTTCGCCTCTGCGATGTACTTGACGACGTTGTCGGTGTCGCCGATCGAGGACGAAAGCAGCGCGGCCATGAACTCCGGCGCGAAGTGCGCCTTGAGCCACGCCGTGTGATACGAGATGATCGAGTACGCCACCGAGTGCGACTTGTTGAAGCCGTACCGGCCGAACGTCTCGATCTGCTCCGCAAGCTCGCGAATGACCTTCCTGTCGTACCCGCGCGCGACGGACTTCTCGATGAACTTGTCGAGCTCCTGCCGAATGAGCTCAGCGTCCTTCTTGCCGACGGCCTTGCGCAGCACGTCGGCTTCGGCCAGCGAGATGCCGGCGAGCTGCTGCGCGATGCGCATCACCTGTTCCTGGTAGGTGATGACGCCATAGGTCGGCTCGAGGATGGCCTGGAGCTCGGGCAGCGCGTACGCCACCGGCTCCTCGCCCTTTTTCCTGCGCTGGTACACCCGGTGCATCCCGGCGTCGAGCGGGCCGGGCCGCATGAGCGCGTTCGAGGCGACGAGGTCGTCGAAGCGGTCGCAGCGCATGCCGCGCAGCATGTCCGTGGCCAGCGGCGACTCGAACTGGAACACGCCCACCGTCCGTCCCGCGCGGAGCATGCGGTACACCTCGGGATCTTCCAGCGGGATCGCGTCGAGATCGATCGACTCGCCGCGGCGCTCGGCGATCATGGTGAGCGCGTCGTGGATCACCGTCAGCGTCGTAAGGCCGAGAAAGTCCATCTTGAGCATGCCTGCCTTCTCCAGGCAGTTCATGTCGTACTGGCTCACGACTACCTGCTCGTCCTCGGCGGAGCCGGAACCCTTCGATGTCTGGGTACACACCGGCACGTAGTCCGAGACGGGTCCCGGTGCGATCACCACGCCGGCCGCGTGAACGCCGGTATGGCGGCTGAGCCCCTCGAGCGCGATGGCGTAGTCGAGCAGCTGCGAATAGCGCTCGTCCTGTTCGTACAGCCTGCGGACTTCGGGGACCTGCTCGATCGCCTCCCTCACCGTGAGCGAGAAGTTCGGCTGGTTCGGG
>DASURJ010000728.1:0-2078 GCA_036280115.1 Gemmatimonadaceae bacterium | reverse complement strand
CCGACGATCTCGGGGAGCTCGCGAACGGGCACACCCGGATCCTCGCCGCGTGTGCCGCCAGGCAGGAACGCCATCGTCCCGCCGAGCAGTATGGCGGCGACCGCGGACGTATATACGAGCGTGGTCTGCACGTTCCTCTGCGAGACCTGCGAGCCGCCCTCGCCGTACACGTTGTCGAACACTTCGCCGATCACGTGGAAGCTCGACACGAGGTTCGGGCCGCCGTTGCCGACGTAGAGACGAATCGACTCGCCGACCTTCGCCTGGAGCGCCCGGTCGCCGGTGAGTGCACCCACCGCACCGTTGAACACGACGTGCGTCGGCTGCTCGGCCGCACCCTTCTCCATGTCGAGGGTGTGCGGCTTGCCGGCCGTGCCGGGCTTCGCGTAGAACTCGCTCTGCATCACGTAGTACTCGCGATCCACCTTCGGCAGCCCTTCCTTCGGCTCGACGAGAATCAGGCCGTACATCCCGTTCGCGATGTGCATCGGGACGGGCGAGACGGCGCAGTGATAGACGTAGAGCCCTGGGTTGAGCGCGCGGAAGCTGAACTTCGAGTCGTTGCCGGGGATGGTCAGCGTGGCTGCCGCGCCGCCGCCGGGACCGGTGACCGCGTGCAGGTCGATGTTGTGCGGAACCGTGCTGTGCGGGTGGTTCCTGAGCGTCAGCTCGACGAGGTCACCCTCGCGGACGCGGATGAAGTTTCCCGGCACGTTGCCGCCGAACGTCCAGAACGTGTAGTCCACGCCGTCGGCGAGCCTCATCGTCTTCTCGATGGTCTCGAGCTCGACGATCACCTTCGTGGCGTGCGTCCGCGTGATCGCCGGCGGCACGTTCGGGGCGGTCGTGAGCACCGCGCGCTCCACTCCGACGATCTCGGGGAGCTCGCGAACGGGCACACCCGGATCCTCGCCGCGTGTGCCGCCAGGCAGGAACGCCATCGTCCCGCCGAGCAGTATGGCGGCGACCGCGGACGTATATACGAGCGTGGTCTTGAGAGAAGTCATCGGTCTCATCCTCAGTATGGCCCGGCGGAGCCGGGAGCGAGATTCGTTGGTGAAGCAGCCGGCGGCGCATCGCCGCCGTTCATCTCGCCGATCAGGTCGGCGATGGTCGTCGTCATGAGCGGCTCGCGCGCCGCGTGCACCACGCGCGTCCAGCGATGGTGCACGGGGCAGGGCCGCTCGGGGTTGCAGGGTTCCGCGCCGAGCAGGCAGAGCGGCCAGAGCGGCGCCTCGGCGAACACGTCCGCGATCGCCGCGATCGTGATCTCCTCGGCCGGCTTCGCGAGCGTGAAGCCGCCGGTCGGCCCGCGGGTACCCTTCACCAGGCCCGCCTTCGACAGCGCGTAGAGCGTCTTGCCGGTGTAGTTCCGCGGCGTGCCCGTCATCTCGGCGATCGCGTCTGCCGCGAGCGAGCGGCCTGGACCACGCCGGGCGAGCACGAGCAGGGCCCGGAGCGCGTAGTCCGCGGTCTTTGTGAGCACCGGCCGATCAGCCGCCGAAGGCGATTTCCGCATGGGGATATGATGATTCCTCCGGCGAATCGGGGCCGTCGGGGGAGGGTGGAAATTCCTGTAGGGATTATCCGGGCGGGGTGTAGTGAGTCTCCGCGCGCCCGGGCTGGCCGTACGCGGCCCGCCCCGCGATGGCGATCAGGGCTCCTGGTAGCCTATGGACCTGACCGAAAGCCGTCCGCTGCGCGGGTCGCGCGTGAAGAAGAGCCCACCGCGCCGGACGGAGCCGCCCGGCAGGAAATCGATCCGCGCTTCGGCCTGCTCGACGACGGCACCGGCGCTGTCGGCCAGCACGCCAACGACGTGGAGATCGGCAGCCGTGAGATCCCCTCCGTTTCGCACCTCGATCTGCGCCACCCAGCCGTCAGGCGCCCGATGGAACGAGGTGACGCGCACCGAAACGGCCGGCGGCTGATCGGTCTCGCGCATCGCGCTCGCCACGAGAATCCAGACGGACGCGACGACGAGCACGAAGCCGATCGCGCCGGTCACCCACTCCCAGACCGAGATGTCCTTTTTCACCCTGCTCACAGGATCAGCCTCGCCGCCGCGGCCCCGATGG
>DASURJ010000727.1:0-5251 GCA_036280115.1 Gemmatimonadaceae bacterium | reverse complement strand
GCTCATCGTGTTCGCCGACTACAACGCCGGGACGCCGGCGTGGTACTCGCTGCTCTGGTTCGTCGTCATGGTCATCGGAATCAGCTTCCCGTTCGCGTGGCTGCGGCTGCGCTCGGGCAGCCTGTGGCCGGCGGCGGTGCTGCACGCGACGCACAACCTGTTCATTCAGGCGTTCTTCGACCGGGTGACCGTCGATACCGGGCGGACGCTCTGGCTCACGACCGAGTTCGGCGCCGTCCTTGCCCTCGCGGCGGTCGCCACAGCCCTGATCGTCTGGCGCGCGCGCGGAGCGGTATCGGGCGGGGGCGAGGCGCCGGCCGAACCCGCGTGGGGGACATCGCCCGTCGGCCAGCCACGTTAGGCAACACGCGAGGATTTCATGATCCGCTCGCTCGTCCTCGCCGCCTGCGCGGCGGTTGCCGCATCGGCCGGGGCAAGGGCCCAGCAGGTGCGCGCCGATCTCGTGCTCGTGAATGGCCGTGTGTTGACGGTCGACTCAACCGACCGAATCGCCCAGGCGGTCGGCATCGCCGGCGATCGCATTGTCGCCGTCGGCACGACCGCCGAGGTCGAGCGCGCTGCAGCGCCGAACGCTCGGCGAATTGACCTCGGGGGACGTACCGTGACACCGGGGCTGCTCGACGCGCACATCCACTTCGCGAGCGGCGGGCCGGATCGGAAGTTGGTCCTCGACCTGAGCTACCCGGCAGTCAAATCGATTGCCGACGTTACCGCCGCCGTTCGGGCGAAAGCGGCGACGGTGAAGAAGGGGGAGTGGATCCAGGGTCGCGGCTGGGACGAGGGAAAGCTCGCCGAGCGACGAGTGATCGTGGCGCGTGACCTCGATGCGGTGTCGCCGGACAATCCGGTGATCCTCACGCAGACGACCAGCCACTATACCGTGGCCAACAGCGTCGCGCTCAGGCTCGCCGGCATCACGAAGGACACACGCGACCCGCCCGGCGGCACCATCGACCGGAACGCGGACGGCACACCCACCGGTCTCCTGCGAGAGAGCGCATCGGGACTCGTGCGCCGGCTCGTCCCCCCTCGGTCTGCCGCCGATGTCGACGCAGGCGTGCGCGACTTCGTGAAGGCCTATAACGCCGAGGGCATGACGGGTGCCAAGGACCTGAACGTCTCGCAGCAGACGTGGGACATCTACCGGAAGGCGCAGCAGGACGGCGCGCTGACGGTGCGCGTGTTCGCGCTCTGGTCCGGAGGTCGGTCGGTGGACGCAGCGAAGCGGGTGATCGCGGAGCGCGCGGCGATGTCGAAACCGTACGAGAGCACCGGCGACGATCACCTCATCGCGGGCGGCGTGAAGCTCTACATCGACGGCTCCGGTGGCGCGCGCACGGCGTGGCTCTACGACGACTGGAGCAAGGAGTACCGCGGCGTCGACACGGGCAACAAGGGGTACCCGACGTCGAACGCCGATACGATGCGGGCGCTCATCCGGATGTATCACGACGCGGGCATGCACGTGTCCGTGCACGCGATCGGCGACCGCGCGATCGACTGGGTGGTCGATACCTACGATCAGGCGATGCGGGAGAACCCGAAGAAGGGACTCCGGCACGGGATCATTCACGCGAACATCCCGACCGACCACGCGATCGACGTCATGGCGCGGCTGCAGACGGAGTTCGACGCGGGGTATCCCGAGCCGTCGGCGACGTTCACGTGGTGGATCGGCGACACGTACGCGGGCAACTTCGGCCCGAAGCGGTCGCCGCGACTCAACCCGTTCAAGACGTTCCGCGCGAAGGGAATGACGTGGGCGAACGGGTCCGACTTCGGCGTGACGCCGTTCGCGGCGCGCTACGGGATCTGGGCGGCGGTCGCGCGCGAGCCCTTGTTAGGCGTCTACGGCGGCGACCCGTTCGGGCGAGCGGAATCGGTGGACGTCAGGACAGCGCTTCGGGCGGTGACCATCTGGGCCGCTCGGCAGATGTTCCTCGAGGACCGCATCGGCTCGATCGAGGTGGGGAAATACGCCGACCTCGCGGTGTGGGACCGGGACTTCTACTCGGTGCCGACGGCCGAGATCAAGGACGCGAAGTGTCTCATGACGATCTTCAACGGGAAGGTGGTGTTCGACGCAGGCATCGTGAAGTAGTGCGTCCACAGTCAATTCGTGAGCGAGACCATGAGCACCGTTCAACGAGGCGTGTCGAGTGTCGTGCTGCGCTGCACGAAGGACCGGGAGGAGTACGTCACTCGTCAGGCGCGGTGGGTGGACTTCGGGAACGACTACGAGACGCTCGACCTCGAGTACGTGGAGAGGGGCATGTGGGCGTTCACACTCCGCCGTCTGCGGGTCGTTCCTTACGAGCGTGCTCGCTTCACCATCGCGGCCACGAGATCATCCGGCGACCTCGTCACCTCGTAGACCCACGCGCGCTCATCGGGCGACGGTTCCTCGAGCGCTTCGAACTGACTGGCGAGCAGCGACGCCGGCATGTAGTGACCACGCCGGCCGGCAATTCGCTCGGCGATCAACGCCCGATCGCCGCGCAGGAAGATGAACTGCAGCCAGGGCACGCCCGACTCGGCACGTAGCAGATCGCGGTACGATCGCTTGAGCGCCGAGCAGGTGACGACGAGGCCCGTGCCGGCGTTCACGGCCTCGCGGATTCTCGCGGCCAGCGCCGTCAGCCACCCGTGTCGATCGGCGTCGGTGAGTGGGATGCCCGCGGACATCCGCGCCACATTCTCGGCGGAGTGGTAGTGGTCGCCTTCGACGAGCTCGAGGCCGAGTGCCCGTGCGAGGGCGGCGCCGATGCGGGTTTTTCCGGCGCCCGCGACACCCATGACGATGTAGATCGTTGCGCCGGCGTCCAGGCTGGGCATGAGGAATCTTCGTGAGCCCGCGGCGTCCGCGCTATCGACGATGGCCGACAGCCTTACGATGACACGGCGAGCGATGAGGAATCTCCGACACGACATCAGGCGTGTGCCTACGCCGGTGTCGCCTCGTGCCGGCTATGGTGAGTCCTCGGAGGCCACCATGACCACACCGATTTCGTCATCGACGCGGGCCGTCGGGTTCTGGTCCGCCGTGCTCGCCACCGTGTTCAGCCTCACCTACGTCGTCGCGCAGATCGCCGAATGGCTCGGATGGCTGGGCTCGCGCGGAGGGCCGGAGAGCTCCAGCACCGTGTTCGGGATCGTCGTCCTGCTCACGCCGTCGCTGTTCCTCGGCTCGGCGTTCCTCGTGCTCCTCGTGAGCATTCATCAGATCGCGTCCGAGGAGCGACGCGTCTGGAGCCATACGGCGGTCGCCTTTGGCACCGCGTACGCGGTGTTGATCAGCACCGTGTACTTCGTGCAGCTGACGCTCGTCGCCCCGCGCATTGCGAGCGGTCGGGTCGAAGGCATCGAGATGTTGCTGTTCGTGCCGTTCGACTCGTTTTTGTACGCGGTGGACATCCTCGGCTACAGCTTCATGAGCGTCGCCACGCTGTTCGCGGCGATGGTGTTCACGGGCAAGGGACTGGAGCGGGTGGTGCGCATCTTTCTCATTGCGAACGGGTTGCTGCTCCCCTTCCTCGCGCTGCAGATGTACGTCCACGGGCTCATCTGGATCGCGTCGCTGTGGGCGGTGACGTTTCCGGGAGCCACGTGGTCGCTCGCGGTGCTGTTTCGCCGCGCGCCACGGCGTTCATATGCTGGCGCCGTGCTCCCGCGACGACTGTCGCCGCGCCCGGTGATGGCTGCATCGGGAGATCTTTTTCGCTGAGGCGGGAGCACCCCGCCGTCGCCGGTCGGCTTCGCCGCCTTGGATCGCCGCTCGAAGCTGGAGGTCAGGGGCGGAGCGGCCACAAATGGTTTTGACGCTCCGCTGACGCCACCGTGCCAGCCCGCTGACGCCTCGTGGCTACCCTTTGAGGTCGAGAGCCGCCCAAACCGGGCGACCGGAAGCCCACTCCGTCCTCGAAGCCGCCATGACGAACCTGCGACTGATCGCCTCGGTCTCCCTCGCGCTCGGCCTCGGAATCCTGCCCGGCCGCATCGACGCCCAGATTGGCGGTCTGATCAAGAAGAAGGTCACCGAATCCGTGAAGGGAGGTGACAGGAAGGGCGGCAAGGAAGAAGCGGCGGCGAACGAAACCGCCAAATCCAAGATGCCGCGGCCCATCACCGCCAACACGTTCGTCGCCTTCAAGAAGGGACTGACCGTCCAGCGTGACAAGCAACAGGAGACGCTCAAGTTCCTGGCCGGGATCACGCCCGTGGAGAAGTACAGAAGCTGCGCGGCAAACGTCATGATGACGCCAGAGGGCCAGAAGATCGTATTGCAGATTCCGACCCCGCCCGATGACGCCACCGTTCAGCAGCTCCAGGCCTACGGCGAGAAATTGGGCGCCGAAATGAAGAAGCTCACCGACAAGCAGTGTGGTGAGGACCCGAGCAAGTACGACTTCCAATGGCGGAGGGACCGGTTCACGGAGGCGAGAGTTGCGGCTGTCGCGGCGTTCTCCGCCGCGCTCGACTCGCCGTCCGGGAGTGGTGGAGGACCGTACCTCGCCGTCGATCTCGAGGGAATGCAGCAGCAGCAGGGCCGGGACGACAACTACTTCTTCGATCTGCTCATCGAGTGGACGCCGCCGTTCTGCCGCCTCTCGAAGGCCGCGCAGCAGGCCGCCGCCGAGAACGGAATCGCGGTCCAGGGGTCCAGCAAGGGCTTGAATTACGTGTATACGGCGATGGAGGCACGGCTCCTCATGCCGCAGTGTGAGGAGATCATGATGCTGCTCGACGTCCTCGAGAAGTGATGCTCGCGCTCGCCCAGCTCGCACTCGTGGCAGGCGGGCTGTGGCGGCCGGTGCAGCCGGGCGTCTGGCAGCGCGACATCCGGATGGCGACGGACGGCCCGCTCTCGGTCGTGCAGGCGATCGCGATTCGTCTCGACCCGGTCGCCGTTCGCTTCCGGCTGGACACAGCGACGCGCGACTTCGGTATGCGCGGAGCGTGGTCGATCGACCGGATGCCGGCGGACGCGCTCGTGGCGCTCAACACGGGGCAGTTCGCCATGGGCAGCCCGTGGGGCTGGCTCGTGCGCGAAGGAGTCGAAGCGCAACCGCCCGGCCGCGGCAGCGTGGCGATGGCGTTCGTGGTGGATAGCGCGGGCATGCCGGCGCTCGTGGAACCCGATGAGATTCCGGCCTGGCGCGGTCGATCGTACGTGGCGTTTCAATCCTATCCCGCTCTGCTCGTCGGTGACGGTGACCTGCCCTGGGAGCTC
>DASURJ010000726.1:0-6403 GCA_036280115.1 Gemmatimonadaceae bacterium | reverse complement strand
CTCGACTACGGGTATGTCCGGATTGGTTCGAGGGCTACGACCTACCTCGCGCACGAGCTCGTGCGCGGCCGCTCGCTCACCGATTGGACCCGCAGCGCCGAGATTCACGGGGGCACACCCACCGACTCGCCTCAGCAGACGACGATCGCCCGGCGCTTGAACGTCGCAATCGCGATCACCGAGGCTCTCGCCGCTGCTCACGACTGCCACTTCATCGGAAACCTGGGCTTCAGTGAACACGGCGTATTGCACGGTGACCTGAAGCCGTCGAACATCCTGGTCCGCGAAGCGAGCGATGCGCCGGTCCTTCTCGACTTCATGCTGCCGGACCTGCAACGGTTGACGGCGGGACGACGCGACGGTTGGAGTCCCTGGGAGAAGGACGACGGCGGCCGGTATCACTACAATGTCCCGACCACGGGAGCATTCGGCACGCCGGGCTACATGCCGCCGGAGCAGGAGATCGACGGCATCGTGACACCACGCTCCGACATTTACGCGCTCGGGCGCACGTTCGTGGATCTATTCTGGCCCGGCAATCCCATCGGCGCCCAGCTCGCTTCCGCGGGCGTGCCCGCCGCGATCGAGACGGCGATCGGCAGCCTCGTGGTTCGCATGACGGCGGCGCAGCCGGAGGAACGACCGCGCTCAGCCGATGAGGTGCTCTCGAGCTTGAGAGCATCACCAATGGCCGAGCGTTGACGATGGTGTCGCAGCTCGAGCGCAGTTCTCGCCGATCGCAGCAATGGCGGACCGCGCTATCCGGTATTTCGCAGCCCCTGCGCGATTCCGCTCAGCGTCGTCGACAACACGGAATCCACTGTGTGCGCCGGCGGAACGCCCGCCGCCCCGGCGTCCTCGTGATCTGCCCGGCCGCCGGCCGCGCGTCTCCGCAGCAGCGAAAGCTGGATGAGTGACAGCGGATCCACGTACGGATTGCGCAGCGCAATGGCCGACTGCAGCACTGGCGTGTCGCGCATCAATGCGTCGCTCTCTCTGATCCGCAGTATCGCGGTTACCGTCGTAGCGTATTCCTTCTCCAGACGCTCGAAGAGCCGCATGTTCCCTCCAAGCGTCTCGACGTAGAGCCGCGCGATCTGCATGTCCGCCTTCGCGCACACCATCTCGATCTTGCCCAGCAGGTCGTCGAAGAACGGCCAGCGCCGCGCCATGCGCCGAAGCACGTCGAGCCCGCCCGGTGTCGCGAGGTGAGCCCCGAGCGCCGCGCCGGCGCCGAGCCATCCCGGCAACATCAGCCGGATCTGCGTCCATCCGAACACCCACGGGATCGCGCGGATCCCATCGATCCCTGCCTTTGCTCCCGGACGGTACGCCGGTCGAGAACCGAACCGCGCGTGCGCGAGCGCGTCGATGGGCGTCACCGACCGGAACATCTCGAAGAGCTCGTCGTTCTCGTACGCTAGCTCCCGGAACTCCGTGAGCCCGCGCTGCGCGAGATCCGCCATGACGTCACGGAACTCGCGCATCTCCGCCGCCGAGCCGTCCTCGAGTGGGCGATTGAACTCCTGCAGCAGCACTCCGGCGAGCGTCACCTCCAGCGTGCGCTCGGCGACCGGGAGCAGTCCGAACTGCTGCGAGATGATCTCGCCCTGTTCGGTGATCTTGATGCGGCCGTTGACCGTTGTCGGCGGAAGCGCCGCGAGAGCGCGGTACACCGGCGACCCGCCGCCGCGTCCGACGCTTCCTCCTCGGCCGTGAAAGAGACGCAGCGCGATTCCTACGTCGCCGAACAGCTTCGCGAGCCTCTCCTGCGCTTCGTACAGCGCCCACGACGACGCCAGGATCCCGGCGTCCTTGCCCGAGTCGGAGTAACCGATCATCACCTCCTGCCGGTTGCCTCGTGCGCGCAGTTGCCTGCGATATCGGTCGTCGCGCAGGAGCTCGGCCATCACGGCAGGGGCGCGTTCCAGGTCGCCGAGCGTCTCGAACAGCGGAACCACGTCGAGCCGCGACCGCGGAGGGTCGTCATCGAGCGCGACGAGCCCACTCTCGGCGCCAAGCTGCAGAACGCGCAGCAGGTCGGCGGGCTCGGTCGTCATGGACACGATGTACGTGCTCGCGGCGCCCTCACCCAGCTCGTCCTGAATCGCGCGAATCGCCCGGAAGGTCTCGACCACGCGCGGATTCTCACCCGCGACTGCCTCGCGATGAGAGTCGGCGTGGTCGCGAACGTCGATCCGATATCCGTAGAATCCGTGTGCGCGCACCACGGCGACCAGCGGGTCGATCGTCGCCTGACTCGCCTGCGTTGCGCCAGCGGTGACCAGGTTCTGGCGGACAAGCAGAAGGTCCCGCTCCAGCTCGGCGGCGCTGCCGTAGGCGGCTGGCTCACTCACGGCGCGCCCGGCGTCCCGGGCCGCGGTGAGGCGGCGCGTGGCGTCCACACGCGCGCGCATGAGCGTGAGCTTGAGACGGACTGGTTCCTTCGCGTTTCGTCGGCGGTTCGCCTCATACACGTCGGGCAACAGCGTCGCGTCACGGTCGATCGACGCGCGCAGCTCGTGGCTCGCGTCTGCGAGCGCCGCCGACACCGAGAGACGCTCCACCAACTCGCCGAGCGACTCGGCGTAGCGCCCGAGGATCGCGTAGCTGGCGCGACGCGCGGTCGCGATGGTCACCTCGGGAGTGACGAAGGGGTTGCCGTCGCGGTCGCCGCCGACCCAGTTGCCGATCGTAAGAGGCACGGCGCGTCCGAGGCGATCGGATGTCGTCTCGAACTCCTCCTCGAACGCCCGCACGAACCGCTCGCGCGCGATCTCGCTCGCATCGAGGAGGCGCGTCTCGAGATACCAGATCACCGTGCTCACCTCGTCCATCACGGTAGGCCGGTCGTGACGAACCTCGTCGGTCAGCCAGAGCAGCTCGACCTCGGCGTGGAGCTGATCCTCGATCGCGCGGCGGTCGGCGGGAGGTGCCTCCTCGCGCTCGAGCAGGAGGTCGGCGACACGCGCTTGAAGCCCAAGGAGCGTTCGGCGCGTGGACTCAGTTGGATGCGCGGTGAGTACGGGCCGCACGTCGAGCGATAGCATGGCCCGCTCCACGGCCGCGGCGTCGTGCCCTTCCGATCGCAGTGCACGCATTGCCCAACGGGCCCCCCCAGGCTGCGGCTCGTCCGTCTCCGCGGAGCGGTACGCGCGGGCGCGGCGAACGCGGTGGACCTGCTCCGCCGTGTTGATCAGGAGAAAGAAGAGCGTGAACGCGCGGGCGACGATCGCGGCGCGATCGAGGGAGAGCGCCGACACCTGGCCGAGCAGGTCGTCGAGCGACGGCGCGTTCACTTGCGCGTGGCGGCGTGCACGACAGGCGCGGCGGAGCGACTCGACGCTGTCGAACGCGTCCTGCCCCTCGAGGCGCAGGATGACCGTGCCGAGGGACGCGGCCAGCCACCGCACGTCGTCGTGCAGCGGAACATCTTCACGGCGCACCGAGGGTCCAGCGATCACGCCGGATGATGTCGTCGCCCCGTCACGTTCGTGAGTCGAGCGAGACATTGCCGGGTACCTCCTGCTGCCTGCGATCCAAGTCTGAAACGCGCGGGAATCGATGGTCTGTCGAATCTGGCACGGCTGGACGACACCCGCCAACGCCGACGCGTACGAGCAGATCCTCCGAACCGAGATCTGTCAGGGTTCTCCGATCCGTGCCTCTCACCGGAACGCGAACCCCTGTCTTCCGCTCGGTAACTTCTTCGGGATCAGGTGCCTGAGCCGGTGCGGTTCTGCCGCGGGGTCCAGCAACCCGTCGCGGACGAAGTCCACGAGCGAGACGAATTCGTCGTCGGCGAGCTGCACCCGTGTCCGCAGCAGCGGGTCCAGTCGATCGAGCACGGGCTGGATGGGGCCCGTCGGGCCGCGAAGGTCCGGTGGAAGTGACGCAGTGCTGTACGTAGCCGCTTCGCTCACGGCATCCAGGTGGTAGCGAATCGCGTCGTCGAGACGCGTGAACGCCCCGTTATGCATGAAGGCCGGCTGCAGCGCGACGTTGCGGAGCGGCGACGTTCGAAACGCATACCGGTCTCCGGGGCGTCCGGTCACCTGCTCGAGTCCGAAGTCCTCGTTGGCGCCGGGCCCGTCGAAGATCACGTTGCTGAACGACGGCGCGATCTGCGGAATTCCGGCCACATGCTGCCGGAAATCGCTGAACATCTCGTTCGATTGCCCGGACACGGCGTGGCACTGCACGCAGCCTGCTCGTCCGAAGAAGAGCACGGCTCCCCGCTTCTCGGATGCTGAGAGCGCGTTATGAACGCCGCGCGCATACCGGTCGATCGGTGCGTCGGCGAACACCAGCGTGAACTCGAACTCCGCGATCGCGCGAGCGACATCGTCGTACCCGATCGGCGCGCCCGATTTCACGTGTGGGAACGATCGGGCGAATAGCGCGCGATAGCGCGCGTTGCCGTTGAGTCGCCGGACGACCTCGCCGCGTATGTCGGTGTTGTCGCCGACAAAGTGAAATCCGGCCGCCTCGACGCGCTCGGTCGGTGGGATGAACGCCTGGGCCGTCAGCAGATGCGGCAGGTACGAGAGCGTCCGCTCCTCCGGCGGAGGGAAGACAAAGCCCATCCGGTTGTCGAACGGATCACCCGACACGGCATGGAATCGTGAGTTCCACATCAACGTCGGGTAGAACGCCGTGTTGATCACCATCGGGGATCGACGCTGGTTGCGCGGTCCGGTTCGCCCGGGACCGACGACGCCGTTGTTGTCGATGCCGATCGCGATTGGCTGGGTGTCACCGAATCCATTCGTGGGCGAATGGCAGCCGGCACACGCGTTGTCATCGTTCAGGCCCTGGATCGGGTCGAACCAGAGTTGACGGCCGACGTCCGCGAGTTGCCGGTCGACACGCCGCCCGAGCCGAGCTTCGAGCGTGCCCGCGACGCGTCCGGTGAAGCCGTGCCTGGCGAGGTAGCTTCGCAGCTGCGCATCGAGACCATCGCCGAGGGTGGCCAGCGTCGGCGCCGCGGGGTCGGTGAGGCGCGCCGGCTCGAAGTCCGAGCAGCTTCCCGACAGTGCGCCTGCGAGCGACAGCGCGAGGTACCGATGGAGCGTTCGTGAGCGATGCATGGAATCGTCCCGGCTGACGATGAACGGACGTCGCGCGCGGCTGCGTTCCGACCTAACGAGTCACGCAGCCGCGCCGGGGCACAGGCGAGGGGTCACTCGATGGCGTCGCAGGTCACGCGCGGATTCGACTCCGCGAACAGACCCTCGGGATTGTTCCGCCAGACCCACACGTGCAGCGCGAACACGCCAAACTCGTCCTCGGTCTGGAACGTCGCACCAAGGAACGTCGGGGGCTGCGGTTGATTCCACAGCGAATACGGGAGCGCGAACTCCACGCCCACGAGTCTCAGGCGACCGTTCCGGGTCGGCTCGTAGATGAGTGCGTCGGGTGCCTGAGGATCGATGGCTCCGTCCATGAGCCGGCCGAAATGGACGTACACGGCTCCGACCGGACCTTCCCCAGGACGGTTCTCGCAGCCGTGCAGGAGCACGAATCCATCCGCGAACGCAGCGTCGATATCGTGGTACCGAGCGGTGACGCGCTGGAGCGTGACGAGCGCGCCGTCGGTGTCGCCGGCCGGCGCTCTGGCGAATGATGCCTGAACCGAATCCGGGCGCATCGGCTGGAGTGGCGTGCGCTCGGCGCACGCGGCGAGCGTCGCGGCGGCTGCCCCAACGACGAACGAGCGGAGGGTGTGTAGTCGAGTCGTATTCATCGCAGGTCTCCGGAAATGCGGCGCGGTGCCGCAGGTGGGTGCGAGGGATGCGTGGGATTCCCCGTCATCCAGGTACTGCGGATATGCTCGCCGTGAACGGACACGACGCATCACCGGCACGAGCATGAGCGTGCCACCGGTAGACGCCGAGCTCGCGCCGAATCGTTAGGTCATGGCCGTTGTTCCGGACCTCGACTACCCAGCAGCCGGCGCCTGTCACCGAGACGCTCGTCCGGCAACCGGGTGGCGCGGCGACGACGTTCACGCTGGGCGTTGCGGCTTACTTTGCGGCCGTATTCGAGCTGTGAGAGGAATCCTGACGGCGCGCCAGGGCTCGCATGCGGATTCGACACCGAACGGCGTAGTGCGTGAAGCGCTCCTGCCTGGTGCGCGCGGGCTCGCGCCCTACCGCACCCAGTCGTTCACGCGCCGGTCGGGCATGGCAGCAATCGACGCCAGGAGCGCATCGAGCTCAGGGCGCTGAAGCAACCTCCCCCGCATAACGACAGCGCCAATGCGCTGCGTGTTGCGGATGTCCTCGAGCGGATCGGCATCGAGCAGCACGAGGTCTGCCACCTTCCCCCGTTCGATCGTGCCGAGGGAGTCGGCGAGGCCCAGCCACTCGGCCGGCTTCCGCGTTGCACTCTCCAGCGCCTC
>DASURJ010000725.1:0-6857 GCA_036280115.1 Gemmatimonadaceae bacterium | reverse complement strand
CGAACCCAGGACCGGCGCCGATGGTGGTCAACGGATACTTCTGAAAGAACTTGAGCGGCCCTTTGGTCCGGAACGTCGTTTGGTCGGGAGCGTACGCCATCGGAGTGTCGTCGGGGGTTTGGACTCACCAAGGTGCCCCGGCAGCAGTCGGCTGTCCAGCGAGGTTGGCTCAACGACGCGCGACAAGTTTCGCCAGCGCGTGATAGTCGATCTTGGAGTTGTGCCGCCGATCCATGGGCAGCGCATCGCAGAACACGACCTCGTCGAGCTGCGCCCAGGCCAACGCGTTCAGCACCGCCGCCCGCTCGATCGGCGCCGCCCCCCGCGCGCGCTCGATGACGAGCACGCGCCACCCGCGATCCGCCGCCACCGCGACACGTCCGCCACGCGACAGCTCCCGCGCGGCGCATTCCACCGCGAACGGGTACAGCACGCCGCGCGCATCCTCGATCACCGCCGACGCCCGACCAAGTAGCCACAGACGTCCCCGGTCATCGACGTATCCGATGTCACCGGTGCGATGCCACACACAATCGTTGACGCGGAACTTCGTCTCCTCCTCCCCGAGGCCGTGGAGGTAACCGCGAACGACGTGTGCGCCGGTCACGACTATCTCCCCCGGTTCGGACACGCCACACGACATCGCGTCGAGCGCCGCGTCATCGAGCGGTGGAATCGGCGTGCCCCACTGGCGCCGGACGATGCGCATCGTCACGTGCGGGTCCGGTTCGCCCGCGAGCAGGCCAGCGCCACGGCGCATTGCGGCGAGATCTTCCGCGGACACATCGCTCGACGAGAGGTGCGCGATCGGCTCGGCCTCCGTCGATCCGAAGACCGCGATGATCCGCGCCGACGGCGCCGCACCCCCCAATTGCTCGACGAGATCGGGGAACACGGGGCCGCCACCGGTGACGATCGTGTGGAGCCCGCGAAGCTCGCTCCTCGCCGTCGCGTCGACCGTCAGCCGCTCGAGAAACGCCGGCGACGCCGTTGCGCGCGTCACGCGCTCGCGCGCAATCTGCCGGCCAACCGCGCGGGCATCGATCTCCGCCGGTTTGCGGAGATCGGCATCCGGCAACACGGTTTCGGCGCCGTTCGCGAGGTTCAACAACACCACGATGGGCAGGCTGACCAGCTCTCGGTCACCTCCCCGCGCGGCGAATGCGTCGGTGAGTGCGGCGAGCTGCGCCCGAAGAATTCCGTGTGTGCGGACGACTCCCTTCGGCTTGCCGGTGCTGCCACTCGTGAACGTCACGAGTGCCGGCGCGTCCTCGCCTAACGCCTCCACGGCATCGTCGGCCGGGACGGAAGCGGTCCGGGACAGGCGCGTCGCCCCGGGGGCCCAGCCAGTCGTCACGTACTTCCGCCTGATGCGCCGGAGCCCCCGCGACACGAAGCGGAGCAGGTGCGCTTTCGGTGTCGCCACGAGCGCCGTCGGTGGCCACATCTCGCACGCGTCGTCGAGCACCGCGCGTCCAGCCGACGGGTCGACGAAAAGCGCCACCGCGCCACGCCGAAATACCGCGATCAACGCCGCGTACAGCGCCGCGCTCGGCGGCGAGAAGAAGAGCACGCCGTCCCCTGGACCGACGCCGTCGCGCCGAAAGAGACCGGCGATGCGCCGCGCGGAGTCGTCGAGCTGGGTGAAGCTGATCTCCCGTCGCGACCCGGCCCCGCCCTCGATCAGCGCGAGGGCTGCGGGATGGTCGCGAACCGGCCCTCCGAGCAGCTCCGCGACGTTCACGCGCGACCCGCGGCCCTGTCCGTCAGTGACTGTCCGAAGAGCGCATACCGGCGCATCGGCTGCGCGCCGCGCGCGCTGATGCTACGGGACCGGTTCGACTCGTGCATCAGCGCATGAATCGCGCGATCGTAGCCTAACGACGTCATCGCCTCGTGCGACCGATCGACCAGCAGGCTGCCAAGCCCGGCGTAGGCCCGGTCGGGTCGGATGGCGAGCGTCTTGATGATCGCCGTTCGCGGCGCCCCGCCGCGCGTGACCTCGAGGACGTCAGGGACGTTGAATGAGAACCCGACCGTTTGGCCGTCCCGTTCGGCGATGAGGACGAGCTCCGGACGCACGAACGGGCGAATCCGCTGGTACTGTGCGGCGAACTCGGTTTCGGGCAGCGGCGTGTAGAGAAATGCGTCGCGAAACGCAACCGCGGCGACGGCGTAGATCCCGTGAAGCTCCTCGTCGAAACGTTCGATATCGACCGGGCGAATCGTCACCCCGAGCTCCGACAGTCGGGCCGCTGTTTGTTCGGATCGGTCGTCGCGGCGGCCAAGATCAGTGTTGAGCGACGAGTAATAGTGCGCGAGCGGAGTGAACCCCGCCGCGGCAAAGTGGTGTGGCCACGATTCCGGGTTCGTCGGCTCGAGAAAGAAGGGCGGCTCGACGCCCCGATCCACAACGAGGCGGTAGCTGCGCCACGTGTTCCCATCCATCGGGCCCACTGCGTACGTACAGCCATGCCGCGCCAACGCCTCCAGACCCGCCGCGAGGAGGGCGCGCCCATCTCCGTCACCGGATGCCGCGTAGTGGCCGATCACGCCGAGCCGCTCATCCTCGAACGGCGGGACGTCGCTCCACCAGAGCGAGCAACGCGCGCGAAGCACATCGCCGTGGCGTACGATGAGCGACGCGTCAGGCGCGTGCGCAGCGACCGTCTCCGCTGAGAGCGTGGGCCAATCCGACGGAGCGGCGACCGACGCCATCTCCGAAGGAGCAACGAGCCGGGCAGGTGGCGCGAGCGTCATGACGCGAAGACTCGGATCAGGCGAGAAAGGCCAGGCCGATCGCCGACGACGCCAGCCCCACGAGGGCCTGGCTCGCCCACGGGTAGTCCGTGCTTGGCCGTCGGCGGATGTGTGGGATGACGATCGAGAAGACGATCCCGGCGACGATGAGCGGGAGGATCGCGAGGAGGGCCGCGAAAACAGCCGTCCGCTCGAGTCCAACGACGGCCAGGTACGGTACGAAGAACGCCGCCCAGGCGACCAGCGCGCTCGCGGCGATTCCTTCGATGGCGGCATCCGGACGCCGGAAGTTCCGGTACCAGGTGATACCGATGAAACAGAGATTCGCCGCGTACGCGATCGTGTACGGGTAGTAGAGCTCCGGACGCTGCAGTACGATCGCCAGCAACAGCCACAGGATCCCCGTCGCCGTGACGGAGAAGACGGCGGTGATGTCGTGCGGCCGCTCGCGAAGTTGCGCGCGCCGTGGCCACAACACCGTGTACGCCGCGAACAGGACGCACGGTGGGATGAGCCACTGCCATCCCCCTGCGGCCCACGCCACATAGCCGATCAGGACGCCGGCGCCGAGGGCGAAGTCGTCGAGCGTCCGTCGGCGGCGAAGGATGAGCACGAGCACGAGCAACCCGACCGTCGCCAGTAACCGTGCGAGGAGCGCGGCCTCGTCCAGCGCGAGGTAGGCGCGGAGGAGAAGGAAGCCGCCGAACGGAATGAACAGGTTATCCAGCCCGCGCCATGCGACGGCCTCGAGCAGCATAACGAGCACCCCGAACGTGAGCCCGATGAGAATCGCCTTGTCGCGCGGCACGGCGGCCACGAGCAGCGGGACAGCGGTCGCGAGAAACGCCACGACGAAGAACGCGACCGAACCCTCCACGGTCTTCTTCGTGTCCGTCGTTCCGTACGCGTGCCGCCCGTACGCGACGCCGATGACCGCCGCGACGGCGTCGGCGAGCGTGAGCGTCAGCATCGGCACCGTGTACAGCACCCAGTTCCCTCGGGCGAGCAGGAACAGCCCTGTCGCCGCAATCGGAAAGTACAGGTCGCCGCCTGACGAGCGATGCACGCCGTGTACGACGCCGCCGACTGTCGCGCGCAGTCGCGGCACGAAGCGGAGCGCCAGCAGCGTGCCGATGGCGAGCACGCCCATCACGATGACCGGCCACGGAGAGCGGAACAGCCACGGGAACGTGAGCACGGTGAGGCCGAGCCCGACGTGCGCCATCTTCCGCATGAGCTCCGGGTGCGGCGCGAGGCGATCCCGAACGACGCGAAGCACCCCGAGCATCGCGAGGAGAATCGCGACGAGGACGGCGATGCCGAGCCATGGGCTCGTCACCGGATCTCCTCCACCACGTAATCCCGGTAGAAGAACGCCTTGTCGGCCAGAAACAGCTTCCGCGACAGCTCGGGCAACGCGCGAATGCGGTCCGGAACGTACTCGGCGCCGTGCCGGGGCACCATCATGTTCCAGTACGCGAGGCGGGCCCCCGGGCGTGCTCCGCCCGCAAGCCGGGCGAAGAGCCGCGTCGCATTCTCGTCGGACATGTACTCGAAGATGTCGCTGAGATTGGCGCGATCGAACCGGTCGATGACGCCCGTGTCGAGGAGCGATTCGATCGACGCGCGATGCCACTCCACCCGATCGATGTTCTCGCGAATCTTCTCGAAGTGCTCCGCCCGCAACGCGTGAGGCAGATGGTCGCGATGCGTGCCGGTCAGAATCCAGACGACGTACGGGTTGGCCGACGGGTCCAGCACCGCGAGCGCATGGCGCACGCGGCCGAGTAGGTGGTCCGCGACGCTCCCCTCGACGTAGCGGAAGAAGCTCGGGTCGCGTCCCAGCCGGCCGAGCACCGTGGGCGAGAAGAACACGCGGAACAATGCGCGCCACGCACGCGTGTCCCACTCACGGTCGTACCAACGCCGTCGCTCTTCTGGCTCGCGATGCGTCAACAGCTGCTCGACCATCCGGCGTCGATGGACCAGCGGCAGGACCCACCGGCGGAAGATCGCGAAGTAGCGCTCGAACTTGCCGATCGACCCGATGCCCTGCTCGACCTCCGAGCTCCGCGTGTCCCAGAAGCGACGCGCGTCGGCGCCAAGGGCTACGCGGCACCGCGCATACAGCGTGGCTCGCCGGACACTCGGCCGCGACCCGATCAGCTCGAGCAGCTCGAGATGCGTGAGCGTTCGATAGGCGGCGACGCGAAGCTCGAGCGCCGCGAGCTGCGCCGGGTTGAGGTCCACGGCTACGACGCGTGCCGGATCGCGCACGAGCATGGACAGCGAGTTCTCCCCCGCCGACGCGATCGAGAGGCAGGTGTCGCCAGGCTGCACGTCGAGCCCCGCGAGCAGGACGTCCGCATCCTCCCAGCACTGTGCGTAGCGAATGATCGACTGGAAGTCGGCATGCGCGGCCGCCTCGCTGCCTGCGACGGACTGTCGTGCGTCGTTCGCGGCGCGCCGCGACAGTGACTGTTCGCTCACGCGGCCTCTGCGGCGCGCGCGAGGCGGCGCACCTCGCCGGTGCGCCCGTCGAACTCCACCTCATCGCCGGTCGCGAGCCAGCTGGTCAGCCCGTCGATGGATACCACGGCGGGAAGACCGAGCTCTCGAGCCACGATCGCGGAATGGGAGAGGAGACTGCCGCGCTCGACCAGGAGGCCACTCGCTGCGGGGAACAGCATCACCCACCCAGGGTCCGTCCGCTCGGCGACGAGGATCTCGCCGGGCTCGAGCGACGCGTCGCGCGGGTCGCGCACAACGCGCGCGAGGCCGCGAACGATGCCGGGGTAGCATCCCGTACCGCGTCGGATCTCTCCGCGGGCGGCGGAAGCCGCGTCATCGCCGTGCTGTTCGGACGCGAGCCGAAGTGGCGGCGAGAAGTCGTGACCGGCGTGCACCAGCCCGCGTGTCTCGAACCGATCGGCCGGCGCAGGCATCGTGTGATAGCGGGCGAACTCCGCCTTCCGCGCCGCGCTCACTGCACGTATGTCGGCGGTCGCGGAAGTTCCTCCGGCCCACCCGAGCGCCTCATCGACCGTGAGATAGAACACGTCTCGCGGTTCGTCGAGCGCGTCCACGGCCGCGTAGCGCTTGCCGAGCTCGAGGAAGATGCGCCTGACGCGCCCGAAGAGACGCGTGCGCTCGAAGCGGAGGTTCTCGCGATCGCGAACCCGCTCGCGCGCCTGACGCAACACCCACCGGAAGATCGCTCGGCGGATCGGCCGGCCGCGAAGGGCGGCGAGCGCGCGACGCTCCGCGTCACCGCGGATGTCGGCGCGCGGAGCAGACTCTCGAGGTGCGACCTCACCCGTGGCTGCGGTACGTCGCGCGCGCGCAACGCGCCCCACCGACCGCACGAGCATTAACGGGTCCTCCCCGAGCGTCGTAGTCTCGAGCTTGAGCTCCTCGAGACACCGATCGCCAAACGTCGCGAGGTACGACTCGAGCTCGCGCCTGATCTCCGGCCCGCGCGTCGCGTGCGCAGCGAGCGCGGCGTGAACGCCAGGCATGTCACCGTTGAGGAACGTATTGACCAGCCCGTCGTCCTCGCCGACGAGACCGGCCATCCGCTCGATGCGCATTGCCGGCTCGGCACTCACGATCGCCCCCCCGCCGCTCACAAGATCGTTCTGGAGCGAGCCGCTCTCGTCACCCACCCACGCGACCGCGAGCCGACGCAACACGCCGTAGAAGATCATCGCGAAGAAGTCGTTCACGAGCGGCGCGTCCCACCGGGTCAGCAGCCGGCGCTCGAGGTCACGATAGTGCGCAACCAGCTCGTCCCCGCGGCGAAGCGTCAGATCGCCCCCATCATCGAGTGCCGTACGAAGGCGCTCGTGGAAGCGCCCGATGTCGCGCGGTAGCCGACGATACGCCGCGATCAGCCCGACCACGGTCCGCGCGATGGCCACGCCATCCGCCGCCCGCTCGCGCCAGTTCGGCGCCGTGATCTTCGACTCGAGCTCGGGGGGAAGTCCTTCCTTCACTCCCATCATCTGCTCCATGAACGACCGGTTGATCCGGTAGCCCGGAAGCAGCGCGAGAATGCGGTACCAGCTCACGAGGTTGTAGTACACGCGGCCGCGGAC
>DASURJ010000724.1:0-3200 GCA_036280115.1 Gemmatimonadaceae bacterium | reverse complement strand
CGCATGAAGCCCGTGAACACGGGCTCCCCCGTCGCCACCGTATACCGCATGAGCTCCGTGTTGAACACCGTCTGCAGGAAGATCGCGACCCCGGTCACCCAGAGCAGCGAGAGCCCGTGCCGCACGAACGCGGCCGGACCGAGCAGGAACTCTCCGCTTCCGATCGAGAGTCCGAGGACGATTACCCCGGGCCCGACGACGGCGAGCCAGCCGAGCCCGCGGGGCGTTGGCGCCGCGGGCAGGTCCGCCCGGGCCCAGGGGTCGAGGCCGGACCGGGCCTCCGCGGGCACTGTGGCCTGCTCCGTCGCTGCGGCGGCAGTCGTCGTCACTCGAAGCTCTCCGCGAATGGGTGCCTAACGTCGCCCGACGCCCGCCAGAAGCGCCGGCCGGGTTGGCCCGCGCGCCTCGCGTCGCCTAGCTTGATGAGTTGCCGTCCTTCCGTACCTCGGTCAACCGGCTGTCATCCGTGAGGCGTAAAGCATGGACCTGTCCGACGAGCGTCATCAAGGCTTCGGCCTCGACCGGCTCGAAGCGGAGATCCGCGACGGCGCGATCGACACCGTGATCACGGCCGTCCCGGATCAGCAGGGCCGGCTCATGGGAAAGCGGGTGACCGGCTCGTTCTTCCTCGAGCACGCCCGGCAGGGCACCCATTTCTGCACGTACCTCCTTGGCACCGACATGGAGATGCGGACGCCGGCCGGGTACAGGCTCATGAGCTGGGAGACCGGTTACGGCGACTGGCTCGCGGATCCGGACTGGTCTACGCTCCGCGTGATCCCGTGGCTGGAGAAGACCGCGCTGGTGCTCGCCGACGCGCGCGACGAGGAAAGCCGCGAGCTCATTCCCGTGGCGCCGCGCACGATCCTGCGCCGCCAGGTGGAGCGCGCGCGTGAACGCGGGTTCGACGCGCTGATGGCGAGTGAGCTCGAGTTCTATCTGCTGCGCGACACCTACGAGAAGGCGGCGACGAAGCACTTTCACGACCTGGAGCCGTTCGGGTGGTACAACGAGGACTATCACCTGCTCCAGGCGACGAAGGCCGAGCCACTCTACCGGCAGTTCCGGAACAACATGACGGTCGCGGGCATCCCGGTGGAGTTCAGCAAGGGCGAGGCGGCGCCGGGGCAGCACGAGATCAACATTCATTACGCGACCGCGCTCGAGTCGGCCGACCGTCACGCGCTCTTCAAGCACGGGCTCAAGGAGATGGCGTGGCAGAACGGGCACGCGGTGACGTTCATGGCGAAACCCGATCACGCGTGGACCGGGAACAGCGCGCACGTGCACGTGAGTCTCCGCGGGACCGACGGGGACGCGAACCTGTTCCACGACGACAATGGTTCGCCCTACGGGATGTCCGAGACCATGCGGCATTTCCTCGGCGGCCTTGTTCACGGCATTCGCGAGCTCGCGTTCTTCATCGCGCCGTTCGTGAACTCGTACAAGCGGTTCGCGCCTGGAAGCTGGGCGCCGGTGCGCCTCGTCTGGGGCCGGGACAATCGCACGTGCGCGTTTCGGATCGTGGGATCCGGCCAGGCCCTCCGCATCGAGACGCGCCTTCCCGGCGGCGATGCCAATCCGTATCTCGCCTACGCCGCGATCCTTGGCGCGGGGATGCACGGCATCGAGAACGGGATCGAGCCGCCCGCCGAGCATCACGGCAACGCGTACGAGGCGACGAGCGCGCCCCGCGTGCCGCGTGCCTTGTGGGAGGCGGCGGAGCTGTTGGAGGAGAGCGAGCTCGCGAGATCGATCTTCGGCGATGACGTGGTGGCGCACTACGTGAACACGGCGCGCGTCGAGCAGGAGGCGTACGACACGGTGGTCACGTGCTGGGAGCGGGAACGATACCTGGAGCGGGGGTAAGCGATCGTGCGACTGGACGGAAAGGTCTGTTTCGTGACTGGTGGTGCGAGCGGCATGGGCCGCGTGGCTGCCACAATGTTCTGCCACGAGGGAGCGAAGGTCGCCGTGGCGGACGTGAGCGCGGAAGCGCTGGAAAGTGCGGTCGCCGAGGCGAAGGCCGCCGCACAAGGTGGAGGAGACGCGTTCGCCGTGCCATGCGACGTCACCCGCGAACAGCAGGTCAAGGGGGCTATCGAGGCCACGGTCGCTCGCTACGGCCGCCTCGACGTGCTCTACAACAACGCCGGGATCATGATGGCGGAGGACTCGTCGGTGGTAGACACCGAGGAGTGGGTGTGGGACCGCACGTTAGGCGTGAACGTGAAGGGGATTTACCTCTGCTGCAAGTATGGGATTCCGGCCATGCTCGCGACGGGTGGGGGGTCGGTGATCAACATCGCGTCGTTCGTGGCGCTGCTCGGGTGCTCGGTGCCGCAGGATGCGTACACGGCGAGCAAGGGTGCCGTGATCGCGTTGACGAAGTCGCTCGCGGTGCAGTTCGGGCCGAGGGGCGTGCGGAGCAATGCGATCTGCCCGGGGCCGATCGAGACGCCGCTCATGACCGCGTGGCTGCTCACGGATCCGGAGGCGAAGCGGGTCCGATTGGCTCGGAATCCGACGGGGCGGTTCGGACGGCCGGAGGACATCGTGAACGCCGGGGTGTATCTGGCCTCGGACGAATCCACCTGGACCAATGGGGCGGTGATCGTCATCGACGGGGGGATTACCAGCAACTATTTCTGATCCGATCTACATCTTGGCACTCGCGCCTCCTCTTTGGTCACGCAGCTACACGAGGTTATACGGATTCATCGGATCGGGCGGATCCCGAGAGATCGCTTGTTCACATTGGGGGAGATCATGCGATAGAACGTTGCTTCGGGGCCGAAATGTAGAAGGAGGGCTACTTCGAGCTTCGTGGCGTGCAGGTAGCTGTGGACTCGACGAGGTTCTTCCTTACGCATGTCATAGGTCGACTTGACCTCTACGATGAGTTTTTCATCGACAATCATATCGAGTCGCTGGCGACCCAATCGTTGCCCTTGTACCAGACATCGACCTTCACCTCCCGACGTACTCGGTGCCCGCGCGCGATCAGTTCCTGTTCGAGCGCGAGTACAAAGAGATTCCGCTGCTGATCCGCCAAATTCGCCCGATCCGTTTTGATCCGCATACCCCTGGCATAGATGGCTGCCCGATGCAGGTAGTGAATCCGGCGACTGAAGCGATCCTCGATGAGATCGAGGAGGACAGCACGGCATCCGTAGCGCACAAGGCCGCTGCCGCGCGCC
>DASURJ010000723.1:0-9685 GCA_036280115.1 Gemmatimonadaceae bacterium | reverse complement strand
ATGAATCTTACAGTCGAGACTGAGCGCGAGGAGGACGGCCGATGGATCGCAGAGGTGCCGGACCTCGCCGGCGTCCTCGCTTACGGCACGACCCGCGACCAAGCCATCGCCCGGGCCGAGGCGCTGGCCCTCCGCGTGCTCGCCGATCGGCTGGAGCATGCTGAGGCCGGGCCCGATCTGGTGAGCGTCACCTTCCGCGCGGCGTAGATCCAAGGTGGCCAATTGGCCGTCGTCCCGAGCTCGGCGGGTCTTGGCGGCGCTCTACCGCATCGGCTGGCAGCTCAAACGCGAGGCGGGGTCGCACAAGACACTCGCCCGCGACGGCTGGCGGGATTTCGTGTTCGCGTTCCATGATTCCGAGGAGATCGGCCCACGGATGCTGGCCCGCATCGCGAAGCACACCGGCCTGACGCCTAACGACTTGTAAGCATGCGTGCTAACGTCCGTTGGAGCTGTCGAGCGATCTGTGGAAGCGGCTTCGCCGCAATGGTGGTACTTCGCTCGCAGCTCAACTCAAGGCGTTAGGTGGCGACAGGTATCTGCGAAGGGAGGGCCGCATGGTAGCCATCACGGAACAGGTACGGCGGTTGGCTCGCCGCTTCCGTCGACCGACTGACTGCAGCGCCTGCGGACTCCCGCGCGGCGTCGGCCGTCGCCTGATTTGTGGGCCTCGAGTGCAAATCTGCGAGTCCTGTATCGCGGCTGCGACCGGCCAGGAGACGGCCGACGATTCGGCTGAGCGATGCTCCTTCTGCGACCGCCACGATGCACGGATCGCGAGAACGTGGCCACAGGGAGCGATCTGCGTTCCGTGCGTCGAACTCTTGCGCAGCATTCTGGCCGAGGACGATCAGCGATCGCGACCCGCCACCTAACGTCCGTCGAAGCTCACGAGCACTCGAAGCATCGGGTTTCTCGCGCGCAACCGGTATTCTTAATTCACCATCACGAGCGCGTGGAATCGGGCGCTCGCAGGTCAACTCAGGGCGTTAGGCCGCATAGGAAGCGTCACGAATGCACGGCCGATTGTAGACTTCTCTGCCGAACAGCAAGAAGTGTGGAACGCGTCGCGGAACTGTGGCCTTTGTCAAAAAGCCGCGCCGAGCCGCGAATCCGGTCGACGCTGCATCCGAGCTATGTCGGATGGGACATGAATACGCCCTCCCTCATGACCGGGATGCAGCAGTTCGCCCGGTGACCAACACCTCCGCCGAGCTTGGCGACTACCAGCGTCGTCCGCTGAGCGTCCACGTGTATGAACAACGAGTTGGCATCGTGCACTATTCGTACTCGGCGATCGTCACAGCGACGTAACAACGCGTTGTCGACCGACGCCTCCAGCTCGTTGCGCCGCGCATGCGGCGCGGCAAACGCGAACGTCAGGCCGCGACACCTCTCTCGGAACTGCATGGCTGGCGCGGACTCAACCACCGTCACCAGTCAGCAGTTGGACGCCGTGCTCGCGGCCGACCACGCGGTCAAAGACACCATGCACGACTCGAGGGCGCGATGGCGGCGGCACTGACTCCAGCACCCATTCGGCGTGTTGACCGCATCATGACCAGGACCGGCCTGGCCTCGGGTCGGGAAGCGCATGCTCGAGACCGGCAGGAATCGCGTCAAGCACCCTGAACCACCTCTCACGCAGGACGACGCACATGGGTCGAGTCGTCGTCGCGGCATACATGCCGAAACCGGGACGCGAGGCCGAGCTGCTCGCCGTCGTGCGTCGGCACTTCGACGTCCTGCGCGCCGAAGGCCTCGTCACCGACCGTGCGCCGTACGTGCTGCGCGCGGCAAGCGGCGCGCTGATCGAAGTGTTCGAATGGCGCTCGGCCGACGCGATCCGGCAGGCGCACGGGAACGCCGCCGTTCAGGCGCAGTGGGCGGAATTCGACGCGGCGTGCGAGTACACGCCCCTCGCGCAGCTGGCCGAAGCACAACAGCTCTTCGCCGAATTCGAGCCGGTCGCGACGTTATGAACGCGACCTGGCACAAAAAGCATCCAATGCCGCCCAACCCGTCGCTCGCGCAGCGCGTGAGGTGGCGCGTCGCCCACGCCAAGCACTGTGGCTGTCGGGAGATGCCCGCCTCGATTCGCGCCGAGCTCCGCAGGCGCGCCGGGCGCGCCGGGACGCGTCGCCGCCGCGCCGGTTAGCGGTCGTTGAACCTGACGGCAGGTCAAATGCCCGACAGAGCCTAACGCGCGACCCGCCGGCCACCACACGCAACCACCGTGGCACGCCGGCGGACCACCGCTCGCAGGCGGCGAGGCCCGCGCGACCGGGACCTCGCCCCGCGATCACGTCTCCAGTCCCTTGGAACCGCCGCGGCGTTCAGGAGTTGGGTCGTGTGATGAGTCCGGAGAGATCGAAGTATCCCTCCAACGTCGTGGGACTGATCCAGCCAGCCCCGGTCATTGAGCCCGTCGCATTCGCGAACCGCCCCGTCCCGCCAGTGATGGTGAGGGCGTCGAGCACGAAGTCGCCGGTCACGAACTGCGTCATGGTAAAGGTGAGATCGATCCGATCCCCATTGGCTGCCATCACGGTCGAGCGGCCCAGGGCGGTCCAGGCGGCGGCGCCGCCGGGGGGCAGCACGAGCGTGCAGGCGTCGAAGAGGATGAGAATCGACGACTTGCCGGCATGCGCGAGATTGCCCGTGCCGGTGTACGTGTCCGCCGGCACCGAAAAGCCGGCCTGCGTCGGTACGTAGTGCTCCGCATCCACCAGCATCGTCACCGTTCGCACGGTGAATCGCGGGCCGTCGGATTGCGGCACGACCGAAACGGCTTCGAGGCCCTCGGCCCGAATCACGTGGGCATCGCGCTCGCCGACGGTCGCCCGACCTTGCACCCGCGCACGACGCCGAAACTCGGCGGCCATGCGCGCCCCCGTGGCGGCATCGGCTCGGGTCTCGTCTTCGTCGAACATTTTCACCTCCCGGAGGAAGAAGGCCATGTCGTTCGTCATGCCCTTGATGTGGACCCCGAACGGACCGCCGACCTCCTTCATGTGGACATCGCCGATGCTCTCCAGGCCGGTGGCCATGTGCTCCGCAATGGCCAGGGTCTGGTCCCGGGTAAGACCCGTCGTCGTCCGCGACCACTCCGCCTCGGGCACCAATCGGAACGCCATCTCCGCGTCTACTTCCATGCGCTCGTGATAGAGCGGCACCTGACTCATCCGGTTTCCCGCGGTCCGCTGGACGAGCGTATAGTTGCGCACGGCCTGCCAGCGCGCCTGTTGCCGTTCATGCATCGTTCGGCCTCCACGAGGCGCTTACGGCGTCGGTGCGGTGACGAGTGCGCGGCCGCTACCACCGCCGTCCCCCAACCTCATTCGGCTCGCAGCGCCACTACCGGATCCACCCGACTCGCGCGAACCGCCGGGACGAGCGCCGCCACCGCCGTTACCGCCAGCAGCACGACAACCACCGCCGCCATCGTCATCGCGTCGTGCGGAGGCACCCCGTGGATGAACCCGCGAAGCGATTGGCCGAACGCCAGCGCACCGCCACCGCCCACCACCACGCCGATCGCGGATAGCGCGAGCGCCGACTGTACCACGCGACGCCGCACGGCGCCCGTCGTTTCGCCGAGCGCCATCCGGATGCCAATGACGCGCGTCTGCCGCCGCACTGCGTACGCCACCACGCCGTAGATGCCGATGACCGCCAGGACGAGCGCGAGCACCGCCAGTGTGCCGACGAGCACCGCACGGAACCGCTCGGCGCGACGTGACGCGCTCACGCGCTCCTCCATCGTCGCCAGGTCGCGCATGGCCATCGTCGGGTCGAGCCGCCTGACGACGCTCCGCACACTGCCGGCCAGCGCGGTCGGATCGCCGTCGGTCTTCACCACTACGTACCGCCACCGGTCCGCCCGCTGCAGGTACGGTAAGTAGACCTCGGCCTTGGGCTCCTCCCACGGCGAACGGTCACGTCGCACGTCCTGGACGACGCCCACGATCTCGACGTCCCGCCCCATGAGGGAGATCCGCCGCCCCACGGGATCGACCCTCGCGAACGCCGAGGCCGCGAGTGCCTCGCTCACGAGCACCACGCCGGGGGCGTTCGCGTTGTCGCTCTCCAGAAATCCACGCCCGCGCACGATTGGAATGCCGAGCGCGGTGAACGCGTCGGGCGAGGCGAGCTGAAAGCGGGCTGACGGCTGACGACCAGGACCGTCGTCGTAGCCTTCGCGAGTGAATGTCATCCCGAACCCGGCGCCGATGGTGGGGAGCCCGTTGACAGTGCCCACCGCCCGAACGCCGGGAATTGCCTTCAGCTCTGCGAACAGACGGTCGTAGAATTCGGTCGACGACGCGTGACGCGAACGATGCGGGGTGACCGAGAACGTGAGCACGCCATCCGCCCGATACCCGGGATCGAGTTGCGTCAGCTCGATCAACGTGCGCATCAGCAGCCCCGACCCGAAAAGCAGCACAACCGAAAACGCCACCTGTGCAACTACCAGCAGCGCCGTCGCGTGCTTCCCGCGCTTCGTTTCGCTCGCTCGACTCCCGTCGCGCAAGTCATCCGCGAGTACCAGCGCACTGGCGCGACGGACGAGGGGGAGTCCGGCCATGAGCCCCGCGACGATCGTCGCCAGCGCGGCCACGACGAGCACCCGCGCGTCGACGCCGATCTCGGCGGACCGCGGGACGCCGCCAGGGTACATGGCGACGAACGCCCGCACGATCTGCGGCGCGGCGAGCACGCCAGCGATGCCCCCGGCGAGCGTCAGCAGTCCGGTTTCCGCGTAGAGCTGCGCCGTGAGCCGTTGCTGCGTGCCGCCAAGCGCGGACCGCACCGCGAACTCCCGACGGCGATCCTCCGCTTCGACGAGCAGCAGACTCGCGACGTTCGCGGAGGCGATGAGCAGGACCAGCGCCACCGCTGCGCCGAGCAGCCAGAGCACCGGACGCACCGGACCGACGACGTGCTCGTGCAGCGACTCCAGCCTGACGCCGTGGGTGCCCGACTCCAACGGATGGTCTCGAGCGAACCGCTGGTACAGCTGCCGCGCTTCGGTCTCCGCGGTGGCAAGCGTGACGCCCGGGCGCAGCCGCGCGATACCCTGGAGCCAGAGGCTCTGTCGCCCGGCCTGCCACGCCATCGGCCCGCTCTCGGTCACCGCGAGCGGTACCCAGTAGGCGAGGTCACCGGCGGGGAACTCGAACGCATTCGGTGGGAGCACGCCGACAACCGTTCGTGTCGAGTCGTCGACGACGACCGACCTGCCGACGATGGACCGGTCGCCGCCAAACCAGCGCTGCCATCCACGATGGGTCAGCAGGATGACCCGCGGTGCGCCGGGTCGGTGGTCGTCCGCGGCGAACGCGCGCCCTAACGTTGGCGTGACGCCGAGCACCTCGTGAAACCCCTCACCAACGGTCGCGAATCCCACCGAGTGCGGCTCGCCGTCCACGACGACCGTCGCCGCACCGTCCGTGTGATATGCCACCACGCGAGTGAACGAGCTCGCCTGCGCGCCGAGGTCGCGTATGTTGCCGAAGCTCACGGCACCGAGCTGCGTGGCCAGGGCGTCACGCCGGTCCACGCCGACGACGCGGACGACGCGGTCCGGGTTCGGCAGGGGCAGCGGCGTGAGGAGCACGCCCTCGAGGACGCTGAACACCGCGGTCGTGGCCGCCACGCCGAGCGCAACCGACGCGACAACCGGCATCGTGACCGCGGGGCGACGTAGAGCTCGGCGAAGCGCGTGCCGAAGGTCGTCGGCGAACCGAGTACGCACGGGGTCACCTCCTGAGTGGTCGTGAGTCTCCGCCGCTCTGCCCCAACGATCGAGGAGGAGTGCCGGGGCGGACATCAGTGACTGCATCCAGTACCAGCGAACGGCGCGTGCGCGCCCGCATTCAACGGCAAGCTCGGCGAACTCGTCGTCGAGGTGCTCGAGGACGTCGTCTCTCAACGCGCGGCCGGCACAGGCGGCAATGAGAGCGCGCGGGACACCCGGCGGTCCGGATTGGTCGGCTGTCATCGCGTGCTGCCCCGCAGGGTGCCTAGCGAGAGGCCTCGCCGCATCCGGTCGATCATGTCGAGCGACTCACGGAGGGCGCGGCCGCCGGCCGCCGTCAGGTGGTAGTACTTGCGCGACCGCCCGCCGCGGATGGCGATGGGCTCGGAGATCGTGACCCGGACGTAGCCGTCGCGCTCGAGGCGCGCGAGAGCAGTGTAGAGTGGTCCGACCCAGACGCGTCGTCCGGACCGTTCCTCGATCTTCTGGCGGACGGCGACCCCGTACGCCTCCGCGCCGAGGCGGCGGAGCGCAAGCAGGATGTGCAGCTCGAATTCGCTGAGGTACGTACGCCTGGGCACTGTATTCTACCTGTTATGGATAGATATCGTGGCGTTGCTGTAGGGGTCGGACAGCGGGTCGTTGCAGAGGGTTTGGAACGATGGCCGATAGGACTTCACCGATCGTCGGTGGGCGGGACGCCGACGCGAAGTGCGAACGGCGAAGTGCGAACGGCGAAGTGCGAACGGCGAGGCGCGAACGGCGAGGTGCGAACGGCGAGGCGGGCGCCTAACGACCGGTGGTGTCCCCCCGGAACCCGGCGATTACCTGGGAGTGGAATCCCGCGCCTCCCGCGCGCGCTGCCACGTCGTGAACTCATTCGCCAGCCGGAATCCCTCCCGGGGGCTCAAGTCCTGATACAGCGTGTCGGGAACGGCGCCTTTCCGGTTCACGATGAGCAGTCCGCCCGCCGAACCACCACGTGGGATCGGCTGGAGGTTGATGTCGCTCTCCCGAAGCGAGCGCCGGATGACCCCCGTGGGCGTGCGGCGAATGATCGCCGAGTCGGTCACCAGCAACGCATCCGTGAAGGTGCGATTGGCCTGAATGAACACGAGCCCCACCCGTTCGTTCGCACCCACGATCCCGGCCTCTCGCGCCAGTCGCACGATCGAATCCGGCACCGCCCCCCCTGACTCGGCCAACGCGGGGTCGGAGCCCCCACCGCTGCCAGCAAAGAACGTCATCAACTGCGACGCAATGCGCACGCCGAGGACAATCACCACTCCCGCGCCTACCGCGGCGACACCCAGGTAGATGCCGCGGCGCCTCCAGCGTCGCCGTCGAACCTGCGAGGGTGTCAGCAGCCCGGCCGGCGTGCTCGCCGCGGTCAGTTCCTTCACGAGCTCGTCGGCAGTTGGTCGCCCCGCCGGGTCCTTGGCCAGCATGCGGTCCACGAGCCGAACCAAGGCTATTGGCGTCTCGGGCTCGCGTTCCGATACCTTCGGGATGGGCGCCGAGATGTGTTGCGCGATCACTTCCGTCGGGTTGCGCCCCAGGAAGGGACACGTGCCCGTGAGCATCTCGTAGAGCACGACGCCTAACGCGTAGACATCCGAACGCCCGTCGATCTGCTCGCCGAGCGACTGCTCGGGGCTCATGTAATGCGGGGTGCCAGCGGTCGATCCCTGCAACGCACGCGCCGGTCGCGACGTCACGAGCGCGATCCCGAAGTCAGTGACGGTCGCATTGCCGTTGGCGTCGAGCAGGATGTTCGCGGGCTTGATGTCCCGGTGCACGACGCCGACGGCATGCGCCGCGGCCAGTGCGCGCGCGCACTCGAGCGCGATCCGTGCCGACTCCGCAGCCGTGAGCTTTCCGTGAGCGATCCGATCCGCGAGAGACTGGCCGGGCAGGAGCCGCATCACGAGATACAGCAGGTCGCCGGTCGACTCCGCGGAGTACAGCGGTACGATGTGCGGATGCTCGGCCGCAGCGATCGTCCGCGCTTCGTGCAGGAATTGCCCCTCGAGGGCGGCGTCGACAGCGAGCGACGGATCCAACACCTTGATCGCGACGTCGCGCTCGAGGTAGGGATCGTGTGCGCGGAATACCGCGGCGAACCCTCCCTGTCCGAGGAGGGGGCCGAGCTGGAGCTGCTCTCCGAGCGCCGCCTCGAGCTTGGCCCGCAACGTGGGGATGTCGATGCTCATGGATGGTCGAGTGCTCCGTCACGCGTGGAGTACGTTAGTGCTGCACCGCCACGGCGCCAGATGCCGCGAGCTCGTTCGCACCCACACACCGTTGCCGTTGTCCCTCCACAGCACACGCTCCTATGATCTCTGCTTCCGACGCGGCGCACGCTCGCTGGATGGATCGATGTGAGGAGCTCGCCCGCCAGGCTCAACGCGCCGGCAACACGCCGGTCGGCGCCGTCCTCGTGCTCGACGGGGTCGCGATCGCCGAGGCCGCCGAGGAGAGTCCCGCCGGGCCCAGGCCCTTCGCTCACGCCGAGATCCTGGTCGTGGAACAGGCGCTGAGGCTGCGCCCCCGCCCCGATCTCCGGGAGGCGATACTGTACTCGACCGCCGAGCCCTGCATCCTCTGCGGATATGCGGTGCGAGAGGCACGAATCGGGCGGCTCGTGCTCGCTCGCTCGGCCGGGGAGATCGGCAGCATCCGGTCGCGATTCCCCGTGCTCACGGCGGACTGGGTGGACCGCTGGGGCCCACCACCGGCTGTCGTGTGGTTCCGAGAAGGGATCGGTTCCACGCCACCTGACGCCCGTTAGGCTGGCAGTCCGGGGCTGTCTCGGGTCTCACCTCGCCCGCTTCGCCAACTCCTCCTTCCACGCCGCGAGCACCTCGACCTCTCGCGTCATTGACAGCCCGTTGATTCTGCCTTCGAGCGTCGCCGCCTGCTGCTCGGGGGGCCGAGTCTTGTGCCAGTCGAGCGTGTCTTTCGCCGTGACCGCGAGCGGACGGAACGTCAGGCCCTTGGCTAGCGCCTTCGACGCGTTGCGCCGCTGGTAGCCCGCGGTGCGCCCGTACGGCGGCATGACGCCGTACAGCATCTGGGCGATCGTGAGCGGCTTCTCCGGACCGATCGCGTTATACGTGCCGAGCTCGCGCATCTCCGCCATGCGGATCGTCCACTCGGCGAGATCGCGTGAGTCGATGAACTGACACGGATCGCCCGGCTTGTCGGGCGCGAGCACTTCCCCGCCCCTGTCGATGCGCGCCGGCCAATAGGTGAACCGGTCGGTGCGATCGAGCGGCCCCACGATGAGGCATGGTCGGATGATCGTGTTGATGCCCGGATACTGGTTCTGCACCTCGACTTCGGAGCGCGCCTTGAATGCGCCGTAGTTGGCGGGTTGTTCGACGCCGCGAGTTGCGCCGCGGCCGTGCTTCGCAACAGGTTGAATCGCTCGTGAGCGGTGAGCCGCTTCCGCCTGCATCGCGACGACGATCTTCGAGGACCCGAGATGACCGTACTTCGAATGCGACTGCTCGTCTCGTGCCTCTCGCTCTGCGCTACTGGCGCATTGAGCGGCCAGACCCCGGCGCGCCAGGACTCGCCCGTCAGTGCGCCAACCGCCCGATCGGGTAATTGGGGCGCGCGGACCAGCACTGGCCGGACGCTCGTGGGCACGTGGACGGCGCTTCCGGATCCCACGACGGGCACCGTCACCGGCTCGTGGGCGGTCGTCGACGCTCGGGGCAGATCCGTGGCGAGCGGGGCATGGTCGGCATCGAAATCCACAACGCAATGGACCGGCAATTGGCGAGCAGTCATGGCTGGCAGAGCTGCCGAGTATACTGGTACGTGGAAGTCCAGCGCTGGCCTCGCGGGTGATGCGTCTTTCGGCGACCTCTTCGAGCATGCGGTCGAGGCTATGGTCAGCGGCACATGGCGCGCGGG
>DASURJ010000722.1:0-3953 GCA_036280115.1 Gemmatimonadaceae bacterium | reverse complement strand
TGACTCAGGTGGCGTAGTCTTCGTAGCACACATCCCCGAGGTAGTACTCGACGCCGGTGCCGGGGTAGACGAGCCAGACCTCGTAGCACACCTTGCCACCGGAGCTGGAATCCACGCCGCCGCCGGGCGTTGGAATCGGGTCGGTGCACTGCTCGAAGTCGGAGCCCTGGACGATGCCACTCGGAACGCTGCGGAACCGCGCGCTGGATGACACCGAGGTCTGGGGCTTGAGCTCGCACGTTGGAGGCGGCGGGCAATCCTCCTGCACCGCGACGTCCGTGTCCGACACGTTGGCGCGGGCCAGCGTCGTCCACGACTGAGTGGTGAAGAGCCGGACCTCGGCCGCGTGCGTCGAGTTCGCGTTGCCGCGACCGCCGCACGAGATCCCAGCGTTCAGAGAACCGCGCGTGATTGCACCCGACTGGCGGGGGTAAACACTCGAGCCGGTTTCAGTCCATGTGTTCTGAGCGCGGAGCGATCCATCCTTGTAGATGCGAAGGTCGAGGACCTGTTGTGCCCAGTTGCCGGTAAAGCTCATATAGGCGGATCCGTTCAGTGTCGAGCCGCTCCACGTTACCGAGACAAACCACGATGAGATGTACGGCGCGACCTGGTACTCCGGCGGCACGGTTTCGCCGAGCGCGATGTCGGAGCCAAAGCGTGGAGCTGGTATGCTCGTGATGTCCCAGCGCTGTGAGGCAGGCAGGTCGACGAGACGAAGTGGCTGCGTTCCTGGGTCGAGCGGCGGTTTCATGTCGGGGGCTGAGAGCGGCGTGGGGTCCGGGCCGGATACCTGACCCGCCTGGTCGCAGCCGAGGCACGCCAGCAGCACGAGCCCGACAACGGCGACGTGTGTCGTCATATGGTCCTCCAGTATGGATGTGAGGGGACTGCGGGACGCCAGGGTCTGCGTCCCGGTTTACGGCCGGCGTGAGCGCCGGCCGCGCTATGGGCCGGTGCAGACCGGCCTAACGAGAGTGACTACGGATGCCGCTGGCGGCTCATCTGGCCGTCTTCCGATCTCGGACGCGACGAGGGCGACACCGCCCTGGGGAGCAGCGACGGCTCCCAACCGAGTCTCATTGCGGATCGACAGGATCCCAAGGTCGACGGCGGAGTCACCGGCGATCAGTGCAATGCGGACGCGATCCAGTGCGAGACCGTCGCGCGCGGCCAACAGCACGGAATCGGCGCCTAGCGCGGCAGCGACGTACTCGTTGCTCCCAGCGATGATCACTCGACGGGGCCTGAACGCCAGGCTGCCATCTGACGATGCGTACATCCATTCGATCACTGGGCCCGCTCCCGCATCCGATCGTTCCGCCCTTCTCCACCACGTCAGTACGACGCCGTGACGGGACGGCAGCACTCTTGGATCAATCACGCCACGCTCCAAAGCACGCACGACCACCTTTGGCGTGCTCCATCGCCCGTCCCAACTTGCCGCATGAAGCGACCCATTGACGAGTTGCTGGTTGTCGAAGAAGGGCGCAACGAAGAAGACCGTCCATTTACGTGACCGCGGGTCGTGGAGCAGCCGAGCGTACCGTGGCTCCAGGAGACCACTGAGGGTGTCGAACGCCCATCGGCGATCGACGCGCCGCACGAGAACAATCGCGCCGATCGCTCTGGACCCGACACGCGCGTCGATGGGAACCGCAAACGCGACCTGTTCTTCGTCGGCGAGAAGGTCCGACGTATACTCGCCCGCGGTGTAGGCGCCGTGCACGACGCCGACAGGGCCGACGTCCGACCAGTCTCGACCGTCGAAGCGACCGTACCAGAACCGGGCGGAGTCAGTCACCTGATCGTGACCCCTACTGGTCGCCAGCCGCTCGGTGAACAGCGCATGCCACGTCCCGGCGCGGCCAGCGGTGACTTTCACGTGCGACACACTACGACCAACCAACGGATTGGGAACCCCACGTACCTCTCCCTCTTCGCTCACCAACACGGCAACGAGAGAATCGCTCGTGCGCGGCGGGGAATCGACACCGTCCGTGGCCGACCATGTGTACGCTGGAAGCCCAGCAAGCATGACGGTGGAGCCCCGGCGTGCAGTGCTCCCGACAGCGATGTGAACGACCTGGCTGTCGGCGAGGTGGATCCGGCTCCGGGTAGCGACGACGAGCGAGCACGCGCGAACGCCCCGGTCACCGACCGGGCGCGGCGCGGTGGAAGGACGCTCCGGCGTCTGTGCACCCATTCGCACCGACGCGGTAAGGGCCAGGAGCAGGCAAGCCGTGGCGTGGCGTTCGGCCACGCGCGATCCGCGGGACATACGATCGAAGGACAACGCAACCTCGCGTACGTGGGGAGCCAACCCCGTGGGCATCTCTCGCGCCGAAGTCCGCGAGATCGTAATTCGTTGTCGGCGTGAGTGGTTCGGAACACTGCGTTCGCGCGTTAGGTGTCACGTTACGCCGTTCTTTCCGCCAGGGACGTGTTGGTGTCACGATGACGCCCCGCGCAGGTACTCGTGGATCGTTTTCCGCGAGACGCCGAGGCGGGCTGCCGCCGCCGTCTTGTTGCCGCCCGCGTCGGCGATCGCCTGGATCACGAGCGGGCGAGTCAGCGTGCCGCGGCGCGCGCCGGCGGAATCGCGGAGGCGCGCGAGCTTGCCGGTGCAATGGGCGAGCGTGATGACCGGTGCGCCACGGGCGTCGACGAGCAGCCGCTCCACCGCCCCGGTAAGCTCGCGCACGTTACCGGGCCACGAGTCTCGCTCGAGCGCGGCGATGAGCGCATCGTCGAACCGCGGTGGGCCGTTCGTGTACCCGCACCGCGCCGCCCGTGCGGACGCGACGTGCCGCGCGAGATCCGCGATGTCCGCGACACGCTCCCGAAGTGGCGGAATGCGAATCGCGAACGCGCCGATGCGGTCTCGCAGGTCGGCGAGGAATCGATCTTCGGCCACGAGCGCGTCGAGGCCTTCGTTCGCGGCGAAGATGAGTCGGACGGTGGCGCGGACGGGTCGGTCACTCCCAACGGGGAAGAAGTCGCCATCATCTTCGACCACGCGAAGGAGCTTGCCCTGGACGAGCCGCGATGCCTTGCCGATCTCGTCGAGGAAGAGCGTGCCTCCCGCCGTGGCGACGAGGGCACCGGCGCGAGCACTGTCGGCGCCGGTGAACGCACCCTTGACGTGGCCGAAGAGGTCGGAGCTGACCAGGGCGTCGTCGGCTGCGGCTAGCGACAGGCACCGAAACGGCCGGCCGCGGCGCGGCGACAGGTCATGTGCGTGCCGCGCGAGTACCGACTTGCCACACCCGCGTTCGCCCTCGAGTAACAGGCAGGCGTGATCGTACGCCGCGTAGCGAGCAAGCTGCGCGAGCGCCTCACGCATGGGTGCGGCGCGAGACTCGAAGACGTACGGCGGCACCGGCACCGCTCAAACATCGCGCAGACGGCCACGACCAGGGGGTCGGTTTTCGGACAGGGCCGGGCGTTTCCTGACGTACCCCGCCATCGAAGTTCAGGGATTCCCTCACGCGGTCGTCCCCGCGCCCCGACGCCGCACCGCCCCTCCCGACGCGACTCTTGAGCCAACACCTGGGGCACCACGGATCGCGCTTCCGCCCTCGACCGGCGAACCATCTCCCAGTGGCACTCTGACTCGAGACTACGATGTCGCACGCTTCCACAATCCGACGCGAAGGGCCCTCGGTGTCGATCCTGCACGACTCACCAGACGCCCGCGTCGTACTGTTCACGTTCCGGCCCGGACAGGGTGTCCCGCTCCACCGCACGCCATCGGCGGTCACGCTTCGCGTCATCCGCGGGCGCGGCATCCTCACTCGTCTCGACGACCAGCGCACCGTGTGGGAAGGAACGAAGGTCGCCATCGAGCCCCACGAGGCGTACGCCGTGCGGGCCGACGACCGGGAAACCATGACCGTGCTCGCCACCATCTCGCCGAGCCCGCGAGCTCGCTGACGGCCCGATACTCCTCG
>DASURJ010000721.1:0-8134 GCA_036280115.1 Gemmatimonadaceae bacterium | reverse complement strand
GATTGTTCTCGATGAGATACACGACCGGCAGCTTCCAGAGCGCAGCCATGTTGAGCGCTTCGTGGAACGCGCCCGTGTTCACCACGGACTCGCCCATGAAGCACAGACACACCTGATCGCCGCCACGATACTTGATGGCGAACCCGACACCGGTGGCGAGCGGGACGTGACCCCCAACGATGCCATGGCCGCCGAGGAAGTTGATGTTGCGGTCGAAGAGGTGCATGGAGCCACCCTTGCCGCGCGCCACGCCGTCGATCCGACCGAACAGCTCGGCCATGATACCGCGCGGCGACATCCCGCGCGCGAGCGCCTGCCCGTGATCGCGGTACGTCGTGATGACGTAGTCGTCGGGGCGGAGCACCGAGATGGCGCCGGTACCGCACGCTTCCTGCCCGATGTAGAGGTGGCAGAAGCCCCCGATCTTGCCTAACGCGTACGCCTCGGCACTGCGCTCCTCGAACCGCCGCTGGAGCAGCATCGAGCGGAGGAGCTCGCGCCGAAGCTCGGGGTCACCCGTGGAGTTCGCGCCCGTCGGGTTGGGGCCGTTATCCTGCTTTTTCTTGGCCATTGAGCTCAGGGTTGGGCAAACCGGGAACCGGGAACGGGGAACGGGGAACCGTGCTGAGAACTGCGTGCCGTTTGGCGGCCGTCAGGCCGCCTCCGTTCCCAGTTCCGTCAGCCCGGTTCCCGCGGCGTTAGCCGCCTGCACTTGTTCCCACGCATGATAGCTCGACCGCACGAGCGGGCCCGACTCGACGTGCCGGAAGCCCATCTCACGGCCGATGCGCCCGAGCTCGCGGAACTCCTCGGGCGTGTAGTAACGGTCGAGCGGCAGGTGATCCGCCGACGGCCGCAAGTATTGGCCGAGTGTCAGAATGTCGACGTCGACGTCGCGGAGGTCGCGCATCACCGCCACCACCTCCTCGACCGTCTCGCCGAGTCCGAGGATGATCCCCGTCTTCGTCGGGATGTCCGGCGCGTAGGCCTTGGCGTCCCGGAAGATCTTCATGACACGCTCGTAGCGACCGCCCGGCCGCGCGCGCTTGTACAGGCGGGGGACGGTCTCGGTATTGTGGTTGTAGATCTCAGGCCGCGCGTCGAGCACGGTGCGGATGCTGTCCACGTTGCCCTGGAAGTCCGGGACCAGCACCTCCACCGAACACCCGGGAACCTGCTCGTGAATCTGCCGGATCGTCTCGGCGAAGATGTACGCGCCGAAGTCAGGCAGGTCGTCCCGGTCAACTGACGTGATTACGGCATGCTGGAGCCGCATCTCGGCAATTGCCGCCGCGACCCGTGCCGGCTCGCCCACGTCGTACTTCGGAGGCCGGCCGTGCGTCACCGCGCAGTAGCCGCAGTTCCGCGTACACACGTCGCCGAGGATCATGAACGTGGCCGTGCCGTGCTCCCAGCATTCGCCGACGTTGGGGCAGTGAGCCTCCTCGCACACCGTGTGGAGGTCCAACTCGCGCATCAGGTGGCGGAGCCGAGCGTAATTCGGCCCGCCGGGAGCCTTCACCTTGAGCCACGAAGGCTTCCGCTCGGGGAGCGGCTCGGCCCTGTGGCGCCCCATGATCTGGTAGAGAGTCTCGCCCATCACGTGTAACTGGACTGGGGGCTGGCGGCTCACATCCGGGTCGCATGGTGCCTGTGCCGGGGCGGAGCGCATGTGCGGCGAAATGTAGCCGACCCCCCAAACAGTGAACAGCAGTCCGTAACCGATGACTCGGGTGGTACCCGGTTGCGGATTTCCTGAGGAAGAATGGCCAGTGAACGAGTGTACACGTCCGGATGCTGGCTCGCGCCAGGAAAGCCCTGGATCGGGAGGTAGAGCGGGCTTTTCGTCCGACAGCCACCTTGCCCGACGTCCACGCTCATTCAGTGGCTTTGCCCGCCCGCCCTCCAAATCGGGCCGGCGCGAACGGCGCGAGCGGCACCGGAGGAGGCTCGGAGGCCAACAGGGCGGCGACGCAATCACCGGTCAGCGGCGTCATCAGGATGCCGTTTCGCGAATGCCCGGTCGCGTAGATCAGCCACGGCTCATCGGGGTCCGGGCCGATAATGGGCTGAAGGTCAGCGGAGATCGGCCGAATCCCTGCCCAAGCTTGTACCGGCTCCACCTCGGCAAGGGACGGAAGAATCTCGGCCGCCGTCCGCCGTAGCCGGTTGATGCCGGCCTCGGTCGTCGCCGCCTCGAACCCGACGCGTTCCATCGTGGCGCCGACGAGTGTCCGACCGTCGGCACGTGGGACGACGTACCCGGTAGGACCGTAGACGGCCCGGCTGAGCGGCGCGGTCGCGTAGGCGAGCATCTGACCGCGTACCGGCTCGACGGCCAGGGGGCGAGGCAACCCGTCGATCAGGGCACTCCATGCGCCGGCGGCGAGCACCGCTCGTCCGCCGCGGTAGACCGCGCCATTCGTGCCGATAGCTGCCGCGTCGGCGCCGAACCGAAGTCGCGCGACGCGGTCATCTACGAGCGCGACGCGCGGGTGTTCGCTGACGAGCTGTCTCAGCGCTCGAAAGAGCACCTCGTTGTCGACCCACCCATCGCGCTCGTGCAGCACGCCGCCGAGTCCGTGGGCGAGGGCCGGCTCCAGCTCGGCGAGCTCGTGCCGATCGAGCCAGCGAGCGCCGTCTGGCATCGCGCGTTTGAGACCTCGAACACCAGCATCATTGACCGCGACCTGAACGATCCCCCGCAGACCCAGCGGAACGTCGACCCGCGTGCGATCGCGGAGCCAGTCGACATAGGCCGGGTACCGCTCACGCGCGGCCACGGCAAATGCGTGGGACGGGCCGTCACCGCGCTCGACCGACGGGGCGAGCAACCCCGCTCCGGCCAGGGACGCCTCACCCGAGAGCCGCAATGCGACGAGTCGGACCGTCAGCCCTCGCTCGGCGGCAGCGACCGCGCACGCCATCCCAATGAGCCCGCCGCCGATGACGAGGACGTCAGTAGCGGGCTCCAAATTGCGCTTGGTCACGCCGCGAAGGGGGCGACGCACCTGGCCTCACGGTGCCTTGCCAGGATGCGTATACTATGAACGGCGAGACGTGGCACCGGCCGCACGGCGGTGAAACTGTTGCCGGAATCGGTGCGTAGGAAGGACAGTCCTCGTTTGGAGAACCCACGAATGCTCCGCACCATCTTCATGATCGGGCTCTTCGCGCTTGCGGGCCTGTTCGTGCTCAAGGCTTTCTTTGGAATTCTGCCCGGGCTCCTGGGCTTCATCGCGTGGCTGGTCATGCTCGCGGTAAAGATCGCGATCGTCGGTGGATTGATCTATCTCGTCATCCGAATCTTCAGCCCGGACACGGCACGTCGCCTCCGGGAAAAGTGGTCCGGTAACGGCGTCTAAGGACTCACTCGAGCATTCGGGGTAGCGACGCGCCCTCGGCGCCGCGCATTGCGCGGCGCCGAGGGCGCGCCGCTTTGCTCCCGGACGCCTCTCTACCGGGAAGCGCGGTTACAGTCATCAGTAGCTAGTCATTCAGTCGGCCAGTAGAACAGTCGTTCACCGTTTACTGGCTACTCATTTACCGGCTACTGATGACTTGGCCGTTTGAAGTCGCTCCACTACCGCCCAGGCGAGCAGCGGAACCATCAGCTCGTGATGACCGGTGATCTCGTAGCCGGCGCCGCCGGCGAGCGTCGGGCGCTGGACGACGTTCATGCGCGGGCGGTAGTGCCGCTGCATGTCGAGGTCGCACGTCGTGAATTCGGTCGGGCGGCCGTCGTTGAGATTGCGCGCGATCGTCAGCGCCTTGAGAAACACCTCCGGCATGATCACCGCGCTGCCGACGTTGAGCACGACGCCGCCGTCGTGCAGCGACGGCAGTGACGCCGCGAGGCGACGGAAATCGCGATGGCTCGTGTCTCCGATGGCCGCGCCGTTCGCCGCGGGGTGCTGATGGATGATCTCGGCGCCTAACGCGGCGTGCACGGTGACCGGCACGCCGAGCTCGTGCGCGGCGAGCACGACCGACAGCTCCCGATGGGCGAGCTCGGGAATCGCCTTCAGCGCGATCGCAATCGACTCGCCCATGCCACGCCCCTGGGCCATTCCGCTCACGAACGCCTCGTTCAGCCCGCGACCGGTCTCCTCCGCCATCCCGAACGTCCCATCGCGCAGCCCTGCCGCGACATCCTCGGACGTTCCGCCGAAACGCGCCACCTCGTAATCGTGAATCGCCGCCGAGCCGTTCATGGCGAGGTGCGTGATGATGCCGCGTTGCATGAGGTCGATCAGCAGGCGGGCGAGCCCGGTCTTCACCACGTGACCGCCGAGCATCACCACGACGCCGCGGCCGCGGAGTTTGGCCTGCGCGATCGCCTCGACGACACGCCGGAAGTCGCGAGCGACGAGCACGTCGGGCAGCGACGTGAGAAAGTCGCCAAAGGACCGAGCCCCGTCAGGGGGCGGCGCCGCGAACTCCTCGGCGCGTACCTTGTTCGGTCGAAGCGAAATCGGGACCGTGCGAACCGCGGCGAGATCGGCTTCGCGTTGTGTCAAGGGCGCTCGACGGTCGGAAAGGAAAGAGTGGGTGGCCGCGCCGACTTCAGGTAAAGGTTCAGCGAACCAACCGGCAAGTCCGCTTTCATCTGAACCATGATGCGGTTCGCATCTTCGGAGAACCAGATCTCCGCCTTGCTGTTCTCCGAGAAGATCCCGCGCGACTTGATGATCGGTTGGACGACGATCGTCTGGTACGTCCCGGCGGGGACCTTCACCGTCTCTCGACGGAGGACCTTGATGCGGACGGGATTCCTGTCCGGGCGGAAGTATCGGTCGAACGTGTACGTCCGCCCGATCTCCAGCGGCACCGTGCGAATGAAGTAGATGAACGACCCGTCGTCGAGCGGATCCGGCACTGATGGCTGCTCGGGCTTCTCGCCTTCCTGGTAGATGGATCGTTCGGGGTAGATCTCGTAATGCTTGTTACGGTCCGACCCCGTCTGCTCGAAGTTCTGGACGAATCGCAGCGAGAAGAACGTCGTGGTGTCGATCCAGCTCTCCATCGTGTTGTCGGCCTTGTAGCCGAGGAGCCCGCCCTTCACGTGAAAAATCGTGTGGTACGCGGGCCGTCCGCGGACGGTGTCGATGCCAACCACCTCCATACTGCCGCGCCCGGCCCGAAAGGGGCCAAGCTTCACGTCGTACTCGAAGCGCTCGCCCACGCCGAACGGGATAGGCTGCGTGCGCTCCTGAGCATCGAGCTCGCTCGTGGCCAGCGCGGTCGCGAACGCGAGCACGCCGGCCAGGGCTGGCATCATGTCGCGGCCGTCGACGGCGGAGGACTGCGGCGGCCGCGCGCAGCCCACCCGAAGCGATAGAGGTTGACCGCGTCGGCGAACGGCCGGATGCGACTCGGCCGCGGGCGAATATCGAAACGTTGCTCGAGCGACACTGTTTCGACGCGGCGCGCGTGCGGCACCGCGCGTGACAGGAGGTCGACGTTCGCAGCCCAGCCGAATCCGGACACCAGCGGCGCGTCGCCGGTCTGCCTGAGGAGGTCGCGGACGACGGAGATCCGAATCAGGCGAAACGACCCGAACGGATCGGCCACGCCCGGGACGTTCACGAACGGACGCAGCAGCCACGGGGCGACTCGACGCAGCCGACGCACAGGGACCGGCGCACTCGGCACCGTGGTTCGCTCACCAACGACGACGTCGGCGCCGCCCTCGAACCGCTTCACGAGCTCCGGGATGTGCTCGGGCTGGTCGGTGAAGTCCGCCTGCATGAGCAGCATCGCGTCTCGCCGGGGATAACGCGTGCGGGTCGCGACCGCGCGGCACAGCGCGTCGAGAGCACCGGCGTACCCGACGTGTCGCTCGCCTCCGAGGACGCTCAGGGGGAGGACATCGCCGTACGGCTGGAGCGTCTCCGCGGTCGCGTCGGTGCTGCCGTCGTCGAACACGACGATCTCGTACTCTCGCGGAAAGTCCTTGAGGACTTTACGGATCCGCCAGAGCAGCACGCCGATGGTAGGCGCTTCGTTATACGTGGGGATGCAGATGTACAGCACGCTGTTCGCTCGCAGGGTCGGGGAAAACTAGCGTCCGGGCCCCTGATGGGCTCTCGGACTGACAGGGCCGCACTAACTACTCAGTGCGAGCCCTCGAGCGATGACCGCGTCGTACACCCGCTGCGTACCCTGCACCATGCGGTCGACGCTGAAATGCGCCGCCCTCTCGGGCCCGGCCGCTGCCATGGCCGCGCGCGTCGCCGCATCGAGCACGAGACGGGTTGTCGCCTCGGCGAACGCTGCCGTGTCACCGGCGGTCACGAGCAGCCCCGAGCGCTCGGGCTGTATGAGTTCCGGGAGCCCACCGACGCGGAACGCGATGGGTGGAACGCCCAGCGCCATGGCGTCTATCACGGCCGTGCCGAGCCCTTCGGCGCTCGACGGGTGGAGGAGGATGTCGAGCCCGGCCATGGCGGCGTGAATCTCGTCGACGAACCCGGCCCGGAAGACCGCCATCCCGCCGACGGACTGGCTCCCAGCTGACCGCCCACCGAGGAGAACGAGCCGGATGCGGTCACGAACGTCGCGCGGCAGATACGCCCCGATGGCCTCGAGTGTCTCGACCCCTTTCTCGGCGGTCATTGCGCCGACGATCCCGCAGACCACCACGTCGGGGGGCCAGCGGCACTCCACGCGCCAGTCGCGTGGACGATGGACGACCGGGCTGGGGACTCCGGAGTACACGAGGTCTATGCGCGCGGCCTCCACGCCGCCGGCCACGAGCGCGTCGCGAACCGCCCCCGAGATCGCGATGAACCGCGCGACGCGCCGCCCGTATTTCACGCGGCCGCGAGGCGGAAACACCACGCGCCGGGTGACGACGAGGGGCAACTCGCGCCGGCCGAGCAGGGCGGCGAGGGCAATGGCGTGGGCGCGGGCGTCGTGCGCGTGGACGACATCCGCATTCCAGGTGCGGAGCACGGCGCGGACGCGTCGGGCGGCCGCGAGGTCCCAGTCGCCGCGCATCCGCACCGCCGCAGCGGCGATCCCTGCCGAGCGGAGACGTCGGATGAGCGGGGCATCCGGCGCGGCGATGACGAGCGGCTCGTGACCCTGCTCACGCTGTCCGCGTGCGAGCAGATACACCTGCCGCTGGCCGCCGCGCCAATCCCGCCCCGAATCGAGGTGCAGGACGCGCAAAGTCGAGGAAACAGTCACATGATGAAAATGGAGTGCCACGGCGCGGGCCCGCAACGATTGACGGCGCCCGGGCGAGCGTCCAGGGCCGGCGCGCGGAAGCGGCTCGAAGTCCGCTGGCAGCCCGGCACCTAACGCGGGACGAGTCCGGGCATCGTGACCGCATCGATTAGCACTCGGCCGACGTGAGTGCCGACGTTCCAACCCGCCGCGATCGCGTTCCACGAGCACGATTCCTTCGTCAGAGTGTATGAGGACGTGACGGGTGCCCGCTGACCCGGTGCACCCCGCCGGAACCTACACGGAGGACGCGAATGATCCTGGCGAACGTGCGACAGCACCTAACGCGCGACGACGCGCAGCTCGCGCTCCGCCTGATCGCCCGTGGCTCGAGCGAGGCGATCGAGGAAGGCGAAACGGTGTTGCGTGAACAGGGAATCGATGCCTTGCTCGACGATCCGCGCCTGCTGGCCGGTATCATGTCGGCCCGACAGGGCACGCACACGTCACTCCCGCTTTTCGCGTACGTCGTGGTCCGTCACGCGTTGCGAGAGGTCGGTGAAGCGGATCGCGTGCTCGCGGACTACGTCGCGTCCATCCTGCTCCACTTCGGTCTCGGGGCACGGGCCACACGCGTAGGGATGTCGGATGACGAGACGTACACGACGCTCGCCGAGCTTGCCGGGGCGCTCGAGAGCGCCGACGTCCCGCGCAGCTTCCTCGTTCGCGCACATCTTGGCAACTACGCCCTGTGGATGTGCGGCGTGTTCCCGGATTACATCGAAGCCCGCCGGTGGCGCCGGGGTGGGCCGGATCTCGATTACTACGAGGAGATGGGACGCCGCGGCTTCGCGCTCGCAGCCGACCACCGCCTGGCCTCGCAGCATGGTCTCACCGCGCTCTTCGCCGCCGCGGCCGAACGCTTCCCGGTGCTACGTCAGGCGCTGAACAATGTCAGCGA